>WTIF01000423.1 GCA_011522845.1 Deltaproteobacteria bacterium | reverse complement strand
GTATTCAGACGCTCACGAATCGTCTCTTCATTGTCATCTGGCCGCTGAATTAAATCTTCTCCCGTGACATCGTCTTTGCCCTCAACTTTTGGGGGATTAAACTTGATGTGATAGCTTCGACCGCTTGGCTTGTGAATCCGACGACCTGTCACTCGGTCGACCAACAGTTCATCATCAACTTCCAGTTGAATAACGAAATCAATATTTTGCCCTGCCTCCTGTAACATTTCGTCCAGTTTCTCCGCCTGAGTGACGTTTCTTGGGAACCCATCAAGCAAATAACCACCAGCACAATCTTCCTGCTGAATTCTTTCCTCAATAATGGACACAACAATTTCATCTGAAACAAGCTTACCCTGATCCATTGCAGCCTTTGCTCGGTTACCAACCTCAGAGCCTGCGGCAACGGCTGCGCGAAGCATGTCTCCTGTTGAGAGCTGCACCATCCCGTAGTCCTGCATCAAATTTTGTGCTTGGGTTCCCTTGCCCGAGCCAGGTGGTCCTAGAAGAATCATCCTCATTTTATCTCCTTTCAGTTTCTACGATCAATTGAGTCGTGAAAGAGGTTGATGCAGGTATTGCCTTCCTCCTTCATGGTAGCGGGCCACGCCTTGGCCACTGCCGTATAATTTGTATTTGTAGATTACGAGCCCATCTAATCCCACAGGACCACGAGCGTGAGTTTTACAAGTACTGACACCTACTTCTGCACCAAAGCCATATCGAAAACCATCCGCGAACCTAGTCGAGGCATTCCAAAAGACATTAGCTGCGTCTACTTGATCCATAAATTTTTCAGCAATCGATCTATCCTCTGTGATGATCGCATCCGTGTGACCAGAACCGTAGTGGTTGATGTGACCGATCGCTTCCTCATGGGAGGAGACCAGACGGACTGACAAAATCAGATCTGTGTATTCTGTTTTCCAGTCCTGTTCGGATGCGTGAATAATTCCATTTAATTTATTACTAAACTTTTTCATAATTGCAGAACAAGCTCGTATCTCGACCCCGGCTTCCTGAAGTTTAGTAAGCAGCTGCTTGATTTCATTTTCTGGAATTTGTTCATGAATCAGTAGCGTCTCCATGGCATTACAAACCGCTGGGTATTCTGTCTTGGCATCGATGATAATTTCCATCGCTTTGCTTAAGCTTGCAGATTGATCCCAGTAAACGTGGCAAATGCCATCTGCGTGGGCAAGCACTGGAACTCTTGAATGCTGTTGAATGTGTTGCACCAAAGCGTTACTGCCTCTTGGGATGATCAGATCAAGGCAATCATTCTGCTGTACAATCTCACTGACAGCTTCCCGGCTTTGAAGCAAGTTCACAGTGCCATCAGGCAAATCAGTAAATTCCTTGAGAACTTTATCGAGGATGCCGAACAAACAAGCATTGGATTCGGATGCTTCCTTACCACCTTTGAGAATAACGGCGTTTCCGGATTTCAGAGTCAAAGCTGAAATCTGAACTACCACCTCTGGGCGTGACTCAAAAATGACAAGCAGCACTCCGATGGGACAGGATATTCGGTGCAGGTCCAGCCCCTCATCCAGCCGAGTCGCCAGTTGAACTTGCCCCACCGGATCAGGAAGAGCAGCAACACTCTCAAAATTTTTGGCCATTTGCTCAATTTTCACAGTATTCAGTTTCAGGCGTTGAATAGAACTGTCGCTTAGTTCTCCCTGGCTTCTCAATCTATCAGCAGACTCCAAATCTTTTTGATTGGCCGATAGAATCAGATCAAGGTTTTCCCGAATTTTTTTGGCAAATGCCAAAAGTACTTGGTTTTTTCGTTCAGTTGAAAGGTTAGCTAGCTGTCTTGATGCACTTCTAGCCTGTTCCGCGAGCTGTCTTAGAGTGATTGTCATTTGGGTTTAGAAAATGCTTTGTTACGCTCTCTTGATTTCGGTAGAATCGATTCTTTCGAAAAATAGTGATTTGATTCGTTTTACAGAGATCCCCTTACAATTACAAGAAACGCTTCTCACAAGAAAAATATGCAGAAAGCCTTTTCACTTGTAAAAGACCTGACGATTTTGGCTGGCTTTATCTGCAGCTTGGTAACTTTGCATGGATGCTTGCACATTCAATTAGATCCTCAGGATCCAGCATATGCAGAATGGGAAGCTTTACTCATCGATCCAAGCAACGAATTGGGATATCTCCGTTTGGCATCGCACTATCAAGCAAGCGGAAAAATATTTGAAGCAGAACAAGTTTACGAAACAGGGTTGAAAAACATCCCAAACTCCGAACGACTAGCCTCCTCGTTGGGGCGCTTATACTTGAGTTTAGGGCAAATCACAGTTGCATTAGATTATTACAACGAAGAGCGACTACAATCCTGTAATTGCGCTAGCCTCTACTTGGATCGAGCCCAGCTTCGAGCCCAAGCAGGCGAAAATCAAGCTGCCCTGAATGACCTTTCAAAAGCACTTGAACTGAATCCTGGGCTTTCCGAAGCCTGGTTCTGGAAAGGAATGCTCCATAGTCGTCAAAACCAGACAACTGAAGCACTAGCTGCATTCAAAACTGCTGCGAACTCTAACACTCAACAAGCAGCAGTCTGGCAGCAAATCGCAATTCTACAGAAACAAGCTGGTGAAACACATTCCGCCATCGAAGCCATCAAAAAGGCGCTTAGACTAGAGCCAGACGATTATAATCTCCTCCAGATGTATGCCTCCCTTTTAGAAGAATTGCTTGATCAAGGTGATCAGAGTGTAATGAAAGACCTCAGTCAGACTCTTTTGGTGATGAATGACCGTTTTCCGAAAGACTCCTGGACTCTTGCGCATCTGGGCACAGTCATCTGGCAAAGTGGTAATGAAGATGAAGGTCGCCGACTACTCCAATCAGCATTGGCCCTCAGAGCCGATTACACATGGGCCCAACTTCGCCTCGCTCAACTCTACCTGGTTTCAAAACGCTGGGAAGATGCGAGCTTTTGGCTTCAGGAAGGCTTGAGAACCAATCCTGAGAATCGTTGGGCTTTGCAGCAACTCGCTGAATGCTACGAACGCTTAAATCGCTCAAAAGAGGCCATTCATTTAATGGAATCATGGATGCAGAAACCCGAGAGGACGTCACTCGCTCTGCACCAAACTCTAGGGATGCTTTACCTGAATGAATTAGAATTTGAGTCCTTCGAACAGCATCAATTGAAAGGGCTCGAACGATATCCAAACAATGCCCAGATTTATCAAGAACTAGCAACATTTTATCAGGGAATTCAAAGACCTCGAGAAGCTCACAAGCTGTTATTGAGACTTCTATCTAAACAACCTGAGAATGAAAATTTGATTCTTCAGGTTGTCTCGCTTGAACAAAAGATAGGACTCAACAAACAGGCTAAGCAAAGAATCCTGGAGACCTTGGAGGGCAATGTACCATCTGAAAAAATGTGGCAATTCTGGATTGAATTACAGTTAACCCAGGATGCTTCAAAAGATGTTTCAGCTGATTTGATCGAAATGCTAAGCCAGTTCCCCGCCTCAGAATGGGCAGGAGTTAAGTTGGCTGAGATTTTCCTAAATGATGAGAAATATGCAGCAGCAGAAAAAGTCATCGAGAAAGCCATGGAGGAATCTGCTGAATCTGCTTCGCTCAAGATTCTTTGGGGCCGATTGTTGGCAATTCAAGGCAAATGGTCCGAAGCACTTACAGCATTCAGTTCAATTGAAAAGAATGTTGGAGGAGTTCCGCTACTGAACCATCAAGCTCTTGCTTACCGAAAATTAGGCAAACCACATATTTCGTTGAAATTAGTCGAATATTCTTTGCTCAACCACGACTGGGATCTTTGGACTTGGTATCAATTTTTACTTTTACAGCCTCCGATGGAATTGGAGATGTGGCTTGGAACCCAGAAAGATGAAATTCTCCAAGCACTTGAATCAACGATGTCTCTGCAGTTCGGCCGGGCTCGTCAACAACTTACAAATGCTTCATTACCTCCTGTTCAAAAGGAAATTTTGCGCAGGCTTGCCCATCAAATGCGTACAGGAGAGGCTCTCCCAAGTAAGGAGATTGAACTCAAAGAAGTTTTCAAACAACCAATCTGGGTTCGCTTTCAACTTGCAATGGAAGCAGAATCTAATCGCAGCCTGGTGCGTAGTGAAACCATATATCGAAGCATCTTGGGGGAAGTCCCCGATCACCCTTGGATACATGCCAGACTAGGCAATGTTTATGCTGATCTTGATCAACTCGAGCGCAGTCAACAGCACCATGCTCATTTTTTGAAGATTTACCCAAACGCTGTTTGGGGTAACTTTCGATTAGCTGTCTTAAAAACCCTTCAACAAGAAGAACCAGAGGCGATTCGTCTTTACCAACAAGTATTGAGTCTCCAACCAGATCATGCCGCAAGTTTAAATAACCTAGCATGGACGTTCTTGACCAGTGGAGACCCCAAGCTTCGAAATACCTCAGAAGCATTGAGCATGGCACAAAAAGCTGTAAGGCTTCAGGCATCTGTGGATCACTTAGATACTCTTGCTGAAGCCTACTTCCAGTCTGGCCAACCGATTGAAGCGATTCAGACAATTCGGCGAGCTATCTTAATTACCCCCCTTGATTCAGATCGTTATCCATACCTCCTTAAGCAATTTAATCGATTCCGCCAGGGAGACACTGATTCAGCTCCACCCAGTTTAAGCTCTGCCTCTTGAACCTGCATCAACAGGGTATGCAGCTTCGGGAACAACCAATGAACCGACAGCAATTCAGATCTAGACGAGGAATGGCATTACTGTTGACGTTGGTCATTCTAATGCTCCTCTCAATTTTCATGGTTGAGTTTTCATTTCAGACAACCCTAGAAACTCGTGGAATCAGGAATTTTCAAGCATCGTTTCAAGCAAGAAATGCCGTAAAATCAATGCTAAAGGCTGTTCTTGAGGGTCTGCAAACAAGAGATGAGATAACTTTCTTCCGTCAGGATCTCCAATTTCTCCAGGAATTGAACGCTTTGGCTGGAGTTGAAAACGCCTCTATTTTGAATCCTCCGCCACCAACGCAACTTCCTCAGGGTATTCTTGAAGACTTTGAGGATATCATTTTCTACAGCCCTGTCATTCGACCGATTGATCACCTGTTCAACCTAAATCGATTGCTAAGAGAGGGTACCCCTGTACCGGGTAATGACTACGATCTTCGGCTCAGTTCACAATTTTTCCAAATGGTCAGTAATCTTCCAATAACATCTGTCGACGGTGTGCCGGTAGAGGAAGGAGTCCCATCCTACCTTGCAGAAGATCAAGTCATGCAGGTTTACGGAAATATATTTGATTGGCTGGACGCAAAGGATGGAGAGATGCCTTACACAACCCCTTTCTTGGGGAGTATTGGTGCTGAGCAACTCAGCTATCTAGACTACGGCCAAGAGAAGATCGTGAAGAATCGCGGCTTGGATCATCTCGATGAACTTCGGCTGATCATGGGTTTCAGAGAAAGCGGTATCCCTTGGGAAAGTTGGGAACGCTATTTCACAACTTATCCGGTGGGCAAACCCCCCGAAGCGGGAAGCCCAGCAGGAGAAGCTCGTTTGAATGTCAATATGGCCACCGAGGATGAGATTATTGAATTCCTGAATCGATTCGACCAGGATCGGATTCCTTCCGAACTTTTTGAATCCAATACCCAGGAATATGTGATCAATGCGGCAAATATCGCCTCGGTCCTCAAACAGCAAGAAGAAACCACTGGTCCTTTGAACATGATGGTTGATGCTGAATATCGGCAAGCTGGCTCAATTCAATCTGCTCTGGATGCCGATCCAACAACGAATTATCTACCACGCCAGGCAGAGCAAAAATTCTTTATTCGATTCAGCCAGTGGTACCAAATTCGTTTGAAAGCAGAAATGGATGGGGTAATTGCGTCTGTAGAGGCAATTGTTCAAATCCAAAGAGATGATCAAGGAGAGCCCTTAAAAGATGGAATGGTCATTCATCACTTTTCATTAAACTAAAATGCCACTTGGCAAGCCATTGATTGAATTTGAGGTGTTGCCCTCCACTAACAGCTATCTGCTTGGTGACATTTCACTTTGTTCACAGCATGGATTAACTGTTTGGACCCATCAACAAACAAGTGGGAGAGGACGTGCGGGGAGAACTTTTGTAAGCCCATCGAACCAAGTTTTGACTTTTTCAGTAGTTATTCACTCTTCAGATCCTGAAGACAGGCTTCATCTTTGGGCCCTTTGGAGTGGCTTGGCATTGTTTAGAAGCTTATCGGGAAAAGGGTTATCGAATTTAAGTCTTAAGTGGCCTAATGACTTGTTAGTGGGCCAACAAAAACTAGCCGGAATTCTAGTTGAACGAGGACCTTGGCATCAGGCAGGATTAAATAGTCTGATTATTGGTATTGGTTTGAATGTGAATGGCTCAGCTTCTGACTTTCCCAACGAAATCAAAGATAAAGTGACTACTTTACAAGCAGAAACTGGAATCTTTTTTTCTCCAAAGGCACTTCTCAGAGAGATCCTAGACAATCTTCAATTAGTCATGAGTGAACTTCGTGCTGAGGACTCTCTGAAACTCCTGGATGAATGGCAAGCAGCTTCAAACATTGTTGGCAAGCTCGTCGGTTGGGAAAAGGATTCTGTAATTCAAACAGGACTGGTTGAAGGGCTTGATCATCGGGGATTCCCCCAAATTCGAATGGAGAATGGACAGATTCACATACACATCGCTGGCGACCTGATTCAATATAACAGGATGCAATTGTGATTGTTGTTGCTGAAATCGGAAACACCACAATTCACATCGCTGCTTTTGAAGAAAGTCAGATGATTGAAGACTGGTATTTGCTGACGCCTAAAAAAACTGCATCTGAAAATTTTGAGTTGGAATTCACTCAGTTCATTCAAAGCCAACAAGCGCTTTTTACAAAACCTCAATTTGAGGGTTGGATTCTCTGTTCTGTGGTACCTTGGCTTACCCCTATTTTCAGGGAAATGGTCCGAAATTTGATTAGCGTCATACCTATTGTGTTGACAAGATCAAGCCCGCTTCCAATCAGATTAGTACCCGGTGAATCACCGACAATAGGTATCGACAGATTGATTGTGGCCGCCGCAGCCTATGACTTGGTTCGTAGCAGTGTCATCACTGTTGACATCGGTACAGCAACAACAATCGATGCTGTGACCGATCAAGGTCTATTCCTGGGAGGTATCATTCTACCTGGGCCGAGGTTATGGTTGGATTCTTTGCATGTTGGAACAGCAAATCTACCGAAGACAGAGATCAAACAAAAAATTTCTGTCATTGAGACATCCACAACGGGCTGTATCCAGGCTGGTCTTTACAACGGTTATAGACACTTGTTGGAGGGCCTTGTGCAGCAAATGCGGCGAGAGTTGGCTCAGAAATCACAACATGATTCGAAGATTTATTTGACTGGCGGGAGTGCAAAATACTGGTGTGAAGACTTCCCAAACTGGTGCTTTCATCCAAACCTTCTTTTGAGTGGCTTAGCTCAATCGAAGATTTGGTCCGAAGAACTGAGCAAAGTTGGTGACTGTCATCGGCACGAAAACACCCCTAACTTCATAGGCTAAGCCCCAAGACAATGTACCGAACCCAAGTAAGCGACGGAAAAAGGAGCTATGGCAGAAGAACTTGATGGACTGGAGGGGATTGGAGACCTGGACGATGAGTTCGGTGATCAACTCGACAGCTTTATGGACAGTGAAGGCGGAGACGATGGTGAATTAGACTCATTTTTCGAGGATCTATCTACCATTGACGATCTAGAGGTTCAGGATGATGACCTCAGTGCTGGCGGTGGAGACGCTGACGACTTCGGTAGTGAAGATCTCGAAGACGAACTGGAACCCGCTGCCGCAGCTGCTGCCGCAGGGGCTGGAGCTGCTGCCGCTGCCGCTGCATCTGATGACAGTCCTCAACCTAAGGCTGAGAAAAAGAAGAAGAAAAGCTCTGGTGACAAAAAGCCTCTGCTAATTCCTGGCATCATCACAGGTGCTGCAGGTGCTGTACTGGGTGTAGCCGCTGTTGCAGCCATGTATTTCATGGCACCTCCTCCTCCTCCAATGGAAATAGAAGAGCCAGCATTAGCTATGCTCGAAGAGCCTCCGCCACCTCCTCCTCCCGCTCCTTTACTCACCGAGGAAGCAGCTCCGACCATAGATCCTGTTCCTGCTGCCGAACCATTGGAAGAAATTCAAGAGGTGGAAGAAATTGTTGTGGTGGAAGAACCCCCTCCTCCAACAATGGATGAATTACCTGTTGCTCCTGTTGTTGAAGCGCCCCCTCAGCCTGTTAAGAAACCACGGACTACCAGATTTTTTGTACAAGTTGCCAACTGCATCTATCAAGAGTGTGTGGATGATTACCGCTATTTGCTAAAAAGAGCTGGATACGCAACCAGAGTCGAAACAGTTAATGAAGTCAATCCAATGACGGAAATTGTCTCCACCAACCTTTATGGTGAAGAAGAAGCTTCAAACTTGGTGAACAGAATCAATAATGAAAACTTGATCACTGGGCAAGCCTACCGGAAACCCTCAAGTAGCTCTTTCCAAATTTCCCTTGGACTTTTCCCGGATCTCACCACAGCCAATCGGGTGAAAGCCCACCTCAATCAAATCTATTCAGCAGAAGTCTTTTTTGAGGCACGACGCTCAGATCAACGAATCCGCAACTACCGCGTCTATGCTGGTGGCTTCAAAACTAAGAACGAAGCGTTAGACTTGCAAAAAATTCTTGAGGAGAAAGACCGGCGCTTTGAGGGTATGTTTGTTGTTGCCATGAGTGAATGAAGCATCCTGCCTTGCTAAAAAAAAGCTTCGGTGTTAATTAAATTACCTTTGTTTAACCCTTAGATCTGGAGAATTGGCTATGGCATTGAGTTGGCCACTAGTCTTTGGCATCATGGTTTTCGGCATGATGGTCTGTCCAGGAATCGTCTTCCTGATCCACCTTGCACGTTTGAAAAGCGAAGACCAAAGCGTCTAAGCTTCCCGGCCCCAATAGGGGCCGCCGTCCACTTCCTTCCCTTTTTTCCCTCTCACTTAAAGAATCTCTCATGAAAAATTTTACTATCACAACCTTATCTCTTGTCTTCTGGGTCAATCTACTCTTCGCAGCTCCTTTGACAATCGCACTGGATGGGGCACCAAAATCTTTGGATCCTCGCTTTGCTGTTGATGCGAATGGTATGCGGCTAACACAAGTATTGCTGTTTGAAACGCTGGTTCAACAAGATGATGCACTTCGCATTGTTCCTGGTTTAGCAGAGAGTTGGACACATCCTGACGATACAACCTGGATTCTGAAACTCAAAGCAGGTGTGCATTTTCAGGACGGATCCCAACTAAATGCGGAGGATGTTCGCTTCACTTTCGAGCACATCATGGATCCAGAAACAAAATCTCCATTCCAGTTCCTCTCTAAAAAACTCAAATCCGTTGAAGCAACTGACGATCGTACGGTTACCTTTCACTTGTTCCAGCCTGAAGCAGCTTTCTTTTTGGATATCTTCATTCCAATCTTTTCCAGAAATTCAGATCTTGAGAATGCCAAGCTAATCGGAACGGGCCCTTATCAATTGGTCAGCCAGGATCCAAATGGAATCAACCTCAGAAGATTTGATGAATACCACGGGACAAAACCAGCTATCGAAGAACTAGAACTGAAAATCATCCAAGATGACAACACTCGGTTCCTGAAGATGCGAAAAGGAGAGATTGATCTGGCAATCAATGTGGTGCCATTGGATAAGCTTCCTCAATTTGAAAGAGGCTCACTCGCAAAAGAATATAAGATGATGACTGGTCCAGCACTGAACTATCAGTACCTGGGGCTAAATATGCAATCACCCAAACTTCAGGATCCAAGAGTTCGCCAAGCCATTGCCCATGGGATCAACCGACAGGAGCTGATTGAGTTTCTCAAGAAGGGTAGAGCTGTTGCTGCCGATAGTGTGCTAACAAAACAAAATGACTTTGCAGCACCTGGGATCGCAAGTTATCAACATGATCCTCCGAAAGCCCGTAAACTCCTGAAAGAAGCTGGCGTTGAAAACCTCACGCTTGAGTACAAAACCAGCAATAGTCGAGATGCTGTTCAACAGGCCCGAATTCTGCAGAATCAGCTAAAAGAGATTGGCATCAACCTTGAGATTCGTTCCTTTGAATGGGGCACGTTTTTCGGGGACGTAAAGGCAGGCAACTTCGAATTATTCTCCTTGCGTTGGGTTGGAGTATCCGAACCAGACTTCTACTACTCACTGTTTCACAGCAGCGAGCTACCTGATGTTGGTGGAAGAAATCGTGTTCGCTACAACAACCCTGAAATCGACAGTTTGCTGGAAAAGGGGCGTAGTACTATAGACCCGCAAGAAAGAAAGAAGTACTACAACAAGGTCCAAGAAATTCTCCAGCAGGATCTGCCTTATATTTCTCTGTGGCACAATCAGAACGTCGCTCTGGTCAAGGAAAACATCGACGGCTTCCGATTGCATCCCAGTGGTGGTTTCCAATCTCTCGTAGATATCAGCCGGCGTTAATGGTCGGTCCCACAGAATTACTGCTAATGAGAGGAAATCCCAATGAGAAAGAGTATCTTTGCCCGCATGGTCCCCGTTTTTTTGGGTCTGATGTGCCTTGGACAAAGTGCTCATTCTCAGGGCGATTCTCACAAGGACTTCTTCAATCCCCAAATGCTTTGGCAAAGCCCAGGGCAGTCATCTGTTCAATCCCGCGCTGAAAAAGCTGTTGTCCTCGCAAACCGACTCAACCTCCGCCAATCACCTAAAAAGCGCAGTAAAGTCATTGGAACGCTCAAAGCTGACCAGGTCGTGGGGGTTAAAGATCGACAGAATGATGGGTGGGTTCAGGTTAAAGTAAGCAATAAGTATGGTTGGGTAGCCTCAGAATATCTGCGTTTTGCCAAGGAACAGAGGAATTTTGAACTCCATGCCGTTGTGGATGTACCCAAGCTGAACCTCAGAGCTCAAGCAGGAACAAAATACAAAATTCTGCATACGCTCCGAAAGAACGATAAACTTCAGGTGTTATCGAAAACCGATGAGCGCTGGGTAGAAGTAGAATTGATTGGCAAACGCGTTCGAGGTTGGGTTGCGACTGAATACTTGGAGATTCTCCCAAGAGGGAAAGAAACTGTTTTCAATGAAAAAGAGGCTGATTACGCGATAGTAAGTACACGGATTCTCAATCTCCGGTCAGGGCCAGGCAGAGACTACAAAGTAATTGAGAAACTGCGTACAGGTATGCACGTGGTCAGTGCTTTTCCAGAAGAGAACGGATGGCGCAAGGTACAAACCGCAGCAGGGACAACCGGTTGGGTGGCTCGCCGACATTTGAAATTTTACGAGCCAGCCGATTTTCCAAGCAAGGTGACCAATGCAGCGGAGCAGCTGTATACTTCACCACTTGAGGCAAGCATTCTGAACTTTTTGCGTGAGTCCTACGACAAGAAAACGATGAGTCCCCAAGACAAGTTGAGCATGGTCGTTCAGGATCTGGAGACCGGAGAAAGATTGGTTTCCATCCGACCAGATGTGCAAATCAAGGCTGCCAGCTTGATCAAGGTGCCTGTACTACAAGCTTACATGCTTCAGCGGTTCCGAGGAGAAATCAAACACAACAGACAGCACCAAAAAGCACTCAGCAAAATGATTCGCTTCAGCAGCAACTCTGACACCAATAAAGTGATGCGGTGGATCGGTGGCCCAAAAAAAGTTAATAAGATCCTGGCTGATACGGGACTCTACAATGAAATGAAGGTTGTCGAATACATTCCACGCTACGGTAAGACTTACCTGAATAAGGTCTCTGCAGAGGATTTGAACCGCTTGATGTTGACACTCTGGTCTGATCAGCCATTAGGACCAGAATTCAGTAGGGTTGAAAATGAAATGGCAGCAGAGGAAATTCTCTATCTGATGGGTCAACCCAATGGGCCACGTGCACGAGATCGACTGAAAGACGGTACTTGCTTTGCCAGAAATAAAAACGTAAAGGTCTGGGACAAAACAGGTTTTGTGAAGGGGGTCAATGGTAACATTGGCATTGTACAAATCGACACACCAGAAGGGCCGAAAAGTTACACCGTCGTCATGGCAATGGAGCGTGCAAACTATAAGAGCATCTCAGGGAACGCCAATGGATGGTCCTTTAATTTAAGCCAGCACATGCGTCGCATTTCAGAGCTGGTTTACACGTACATGTCGATTCAGTACCATCGCTACAATGAATGTAAGCAGACAGACAGGCTTGTCTATCATGCATCTCAGGCGTTGGAGCGACCTGAAATCGTCAAGGCATCTCTTTGAGGATTCATGCTTGATCCTGAATTTGTCAAAATTCTGGTCTGCCCCGATAACAGAACCCCAGTTCGAGTAGCATCTGAGCAAGAGATCACTAATTTGAATCAGAAGATTGAGGAGGGAGTTCTACAAAATATCGGCGGGCGTAAAGTCAATGATAAGCTTGATGGAGGATTAATACGTGAAGATGGTGATCGGCTATATCATGTACGAAAA
>WTIF01000223.1 GCA_011522845.1 Deltaproteobacteria bacterium | reverse complement strand
CAAATGAAAGCTTCTGATCCTTGGACCCCCATAGCTAAACTAGATGAGATCACAGCAGGCGAGCTGTTGCTCTGGGAAGAAGATGGCTACTCGCTACTACTGACCCGGATCGCAGACCAGGTACTGTGCTTTGAAAATATCTGTCCTCATCTTGGCTGGCCACTAGACATGAGTGCTGTCCACGAAGGCTTACTGATCTGCCCACATCATGGATTTGAATTTGATCTACTATCAGGTGCCTGTCCACTTGCTTCCGAGTTATCCCTGCGCTACTTTCCAGTTCGTTTGAGAAATCAGCTTGTCGAAGTTCGACTGGATAGAACTACAGAGGGTGAATTTGGCTGACCGGTCTCCAATCAGTTCATCAAGAATCCAAGAAAATATAGAAAAAATTGGGCTACGAATCCGCTATCAGGGTCGTGTCCAGGGAGTCGGGTTTCGACCAACCGTTTGGCATCTCGCTAGAAAGTTGAGCTTGACTGGAAGCGTCTTCAATGACCGCTCTGGGGCTGTTGTTGAAATCTGGGGAGATCCAGATCACCTGGAACAATTTCAGTTCAAGCTCCCCGACCAACTTCCACCAATTGCCCAAATCCAGTCTAAGTGTGTCGAGACTCTTTCCGGTTTTGCCCCTACTGAGTTCCAGATCATAGAGAGCTCGCTGCATGGTTCAGCTTTTCAAGTCTTACCCGACCTCGCCACCTGTCCTGCTTGCTTAGAAGAAGTTACCCAGCCAACTTTTGACCGCTATCGCTACCCACTAACCAACTGCACACACTGTGGCCCACGTTACTCGATCATTGAAGCTCTCCCCTATGATCGAGCAAACACGAGCATGCGAAACTTTCCGCTTTGCCACCTTTGCGCTAAAGAGTTCGCTGATCCAAAAGATCGACGCTTTCACGCACAGCCAATCGCTTGTCATCGATGTGGACCCCAAACTTACCTAGAGCGAATAGAGGGGCAGGACGTTAATTGGGAAACGCCCGCACAACTTGACGTCATTGAGGCTGCGGCCCAACTGCTCCAACAGGGAGCAATCTTGGCAATTCAGGGAATTGGTGGCTTTCATTTAGCCTGTGATGCGACCAACACAGAGGTTGTTCAACAGCTGAGGCAACGAAAAGTTCGAGAGGCCAAGCCCTTCGCCTTGATGGGGAAGAACCGTGAAATGCTAGAGCGGTGGTGTTTCGTTAATCAAACCGAATGGAACGAACTGAGCAGTCCAGTTGCACCGATTGTGCTGCTGCACAAACACTCAAAAGCGACAATTCCGCCGCCAGAAGTCATTGCTCCAGACCAGCATCGACTCGGTTGGATGCTGCCCTACACTCCCCTACACCATCTCTTGTTCAAACAATTGGAGATTCCACTAGTCTTCACATCCGGAAACCTCTCTGATGAACCACAGTGCAAGGCTCGAGAGGAAGCCCGACAAAGGCTTAAAGGCATCGCAGATTGGCTGCTTTGGAATGAACGACCAATCGTCAACCGTGTCGATGACTCTATCCTCAGAGTGGAAGGCAATACAGTCCGCGTACTGCGTAGAGCTCGTGGTCTAGCTCCAGAACCCCTTCCATTGCCTGAAGGCTTTAAAGACGCGCCCTCCGTTTGGGCTTTTGGTGCTTCATTGAAGAATACTTTCTGTCGAATCATCGAAGGACACGCGCTACTCTCTCCGCATATTGGGGATTTACAGGAAGCTCGCGCCATTACAGATTTTGAAAATAGTCTAAAGCTGTTCGAGCAACTCTATCCCCAACCAACAACCCATGTAGCGGTAGATTTACACATTGATTATCCCTGTACTCGTATCGGAGAAGAGTTTGCTCAGCAACATCAACTTCCAATTATGCGTCTGCAGCATCATCACGCACACTTGGCCGCTTGCCTTGCAGAGCATCTAGTTCCTCTTGACACGGCACCGGTTTTGGGAATCATCCTGGATGGGCTGGGAATGGGTCTTCACGGAGAATTGTGGGGGGGTGAGATTTTGCTCGGGGGTTATCGCTCTGTAGAACGCCTGGGAATGCTAAAACCAGTAGCTCTGCTTGGAGGCGAGAGAGCAATGCGAGAGCCATGGCGCAACACGCTGGCACATTTGCTCAGTACAATGACCTGGGAAAACTTTTTGGCAGATTATGGGCAACTCGAATTGGCAGAATATCTGAAAAAGAAGCCTATCCGAACCTACCAAAACATGATCCGATTACAGAAAAATGCCCTACTTGTCAGCTCAGCTGGTCGGCTTTTTGATGCAGTTGCGGGGGCGATAGGTTTATGCCGAGAATCAGTATCTTTCGAAGGCCAAGCAGCAATGCAGCTTCAAGTATTAGCAGAAGAAGCCGTTTTTAAAAGTGAATCGGATGGTTGTGGCTACCCCTTCAAAATTGGAATATGGCCTTCCAATGGTTTGCCTTATCTGGATCCACTTCCCATGTGGCAGACTCTACTGCATGATCTTACGCATGGAATATCTAGTGCAGTGATCGCCTTGCGTTTTCACAGCGGCCTAGTGCAAGGACTGCTGCAGTTGCTGCTCCACATACAGATGAACAGAACAGACTGTGATCACGTGAGACAAATTGTTCTCAGTGGTGGAGTATTTCAAAATGAATTGTTAGCCCAAATGTCTGAGGCCAAATTTAAAAAGCAAGATCTATCGATATTCAGACCTACAAAAGTTCCTTGTAACGATGGCGGTATCAGCCTGGGTCAAGCGGTAATTGCTGCGGCTAGAATTCTCAGCACTTAATCGCCAGCAATAAAATGCAGTGTGCCCCGGTACTTAAAATGAATCCAGAAAATCATCCCAGAGGCGTTTTGAATGGGCTAATTGATCAAGTAATCTCATCTGTAAACGAATAAGACGAATGCCTCAGAGAAATCTACAGTAAATTGTCCCATGCTTACATTCTTCACCACAAACCAGATTCATAATTTTCGAACAAATTGGGTACTGAGAAAGAATACTCTGGGTGATAATGAAAAGTGGAAGCTTTCACGGTGTTCTTCTCAATTAATTGGTATACAAAAATTCATGGGGGAAAATAAATTTTATTCAAGGATTTGGAGTCAACATATGCCCTATTTTAAGAAATAAAATTAAATCAGTATTTTAAGAAATAAAAATTTGAATCTTTGGTAAAAAATTAAAC
>WTIF01000366.1:1735-3164 GCA_011522845.1 Deltaproteobacteria bacterium | reverse complement strand
GCTCTCCATTTTCATTGGAATTGGACTCACTTCCTGGCTACGAATGGCTCGGATTGCCCGAGCAGAGACTCTCTCGCTGCGGCGCCGAGAATTTATCGAAGCTGATCTCGTGCAGGGTTTCGGTACTCCAACCATCCTCTTTCGACGCTTGTTCCCCAACCTACTGGGAACTTGTATCGTTGCTGAATCAGTCGAAATCCCTACTTACATCATCTACGAGTCGGTGCTGAGCTTCATTGGACTGGGAGTCAATCCACCTGTTCCAAGCTGGGGTGCAATGATTTCTGAAGGACTGGAAGGAATTCGTTCCTATCCTCACTTGATCCTGGCGCCAGCAACCGCAATGACCCTGACCGTTCTAGCCTTCAACTTCGTTGGAGATGGTCTGCGCGATGCCTTTGATCCCAAGTTACAGGACTGAATGGCTCGACAACCCTTGCTGCAATTAGAAAATCTGAAAGTTGACTTCTTTCTGCGCAGTGGGAAAGCGACCGCCATCCATGGCTTGGATCTACAACTGGAGCGAGGAAAAACCCTTGGATTGGTGGGAGAGTCTGGCTGTGGCAAGTCCCTAACAGCCTTAGCAATCATGGGACTAATCAGCTCACCTGGAAAGATTACAGGAGGAAAAATTCGCTTTGACGGAGAAGATCTATTAAAAATCTCCGAACGAAAACGCAGGGAACTACGAGGCAACCAGATCTCAATGATTTTTCAGGATCCTGGCTCTGCTTTGAATCCTGTGTTGACAATCGGCAAGCAAATTTCTGAGCCACTGCGACGTCACAAAGGGTTTTCTGCCCAGCAAGCTCGTGATCAAGGTCTGTCGCTACTCTCTGAAGTCGGGCTACCAGATCCTGAGCGTCAATGGTCACGCTATCCACATGAACTCAGTGGTGGTATGTGTCAACGGGTAATGATCGCTATGGCCTTGGCCTGTGAACCGGCGTTGTTGATTGCTGATGAACCAACCACCGCACTAGATGTGACGATTCAGGTCCAGATTCTTCACCTCCTGCGCCAATTACAAAAACAGCATGGAATGGCTCTGCTCTTCATCAGCCACGATCTTCGCGTGATCGCCGAAATGGCCGATCGGGTCGCAATCATGTATGCCGGAGACATCATTGAAGAAACCTCGGTTCGAGCAATTTTCGAACGTCCACGGCATCCCTATACCCGTGGGCTACTCAAATCAAGACCCAGTCTAACGGAGATCTCAGGCCAGCGAGAACGACTCTATCACATTCCAGGAAATGTTCCTTCCCTACAGGAGTTATCCGAGGGCTGCCGCTTCCTTGATCGTTGCCCCTGGCCCGGACCCGACTGTTCCGTCAAGATACCTGAATTATTGGGTTTTTCACATCGGAGCCGTTGTTACCGCTGGTTCGAATTTCCTCAGGACACCTGAGATGACAAGCTCCTCCTC
>WTIF01000366.1:0-1635 GCA_011522845.1 Deltaproteobacteria bacterium | reverse complement strand
AAAGATACCGAACTCGGTGTGCTGAGTTCTACAGAGCTTCGGAAACAAAGACTGCGGATGCAGTTGATTTTTCAAAATCCCCACGCTTCTCTCAATCCAAGACTGACCATTGAAGAGATCATTAGCAGCGCAGCTCGCTACCACGGGCACATCCGCGCATCAGAGACCCAGGACTTTGCAACGAAGCTGCTGGAACAGGTTGGGTTGCGATCCGAACATCTGAAACGCTTTCCGCACGAGTTTTCTGGTGGTCAACGTCAGCGTATCAGTATTGCCCGAGCACTGGCTCTGCGTCCTGAAATCGTACTTTGTGACGAAGCGGTTTCCTCACTCGATGTCTCGATTCAGGCGCAAATCCTCAACCTATTGCTTGAGCTACAACAGCAACAAGGGTTGAGCTATCTGTTCATCAGTCATGACCTGGCAGTGATTCAGCATCTGGCAGATCGAGTTGCCGTGATGTACCTAGGCCGCATCGTCGAGATCGCCAACCGTAAGGAACTCTTCCAAACCCCTGCCCATCCCTACACACAAGCTCTTCTACGGGCAATTCCCTCTGGAGACCCAAAGACCCGCCGTCCCCTGGGTGAGCGTGTGCTCGCTGGGGATGTCCCCAGTCCTACCAAGCAGCATACTGGCTGCGTTTTTGCCGAACGTTGTCCACAAGTGACCAGCGAGTGTCGCCAACAGCGACCCGAATTTCGGCAAATCCGAACAGGCCAATTGGTAGCTTGCCACCATGCACGAATGGATTCTGCCTGATCATTCGGATTTGACATCCAAAGCAGACCTCGGCACGCTGAACTTTTTTCTGACACTTCACTCTTTAGGAGAATTTGATGTGGATTGACCTGCGAAGCGATACTGTCACCAAACCAACCACCGAAATGCGCAAAGCCATTGCTGAAGCCGAGGTCGGTGATGATGTTCATCACGAAGATCCAACTGTACTTCGTCTAGAAGAGAAAACAGCCGCTATTCTAGGCAAGGAAGAGGCTGTCTTCATGCCTTCTGGTACGATGACCAACCAAGTTGGGCTACGCACCCACACCCAGCCAGGGGATGAGGTGATTTTGGAGGCTCAGGCCCATATTTACTACTACGAAGGTGGAGGTCCAGCAGCGCTGTCTGGTGCTTCCTGCCGTCTGATCCCTGGAGACCACGGTGTCTTCACTGCTGAGCAGTTGGTGAAATCACTTCGCAAACCGGACGTCCACCATCCAATCACACGGCTGGTCTGCCTTGAGAACACTCACAATCGAGGGGGTGGACGAATCTATCCGCTGGAGGAAATTCGTAAAATTGGTGCCGTTTGCCGAGAGCATGACCTTGCCCTGCACCTGGACGGTGCTCGACTCTGGAACGCCAGCGTTGCGCTAGGCAAACCGGAAGCCGAACTGGTATCTGACTTCGACAGCGTCAGCGTCTGCTTTTCCAAAGGCTTGGGAGCACCGGTCGGTTCAGCTCTGGCAGGTAGCAAAGCCTTCATTCAACGAGCGCGTCACTTCCGAAAAATGTTTGGAGGAGGAATGCGACAGGCAGGCATCATCGCGGCTGGGGCTTTGTATGCCCTGGAAAATCATCGGGAGCGACTAGCAGAAGATCACGCTAACGCGCGCCTACTGGCAGAAGGAC
>WTIF01000343.1 GCA_011522845.1 Deltaproteobacteria bacterium | reverse complement strand
CTCAAATGCGAGTCGAACTTGCAGAATTACACGCAAGACTTGATGCGACCATGGTCTATGTAACCCATGATCAGGTAGAAGCAATGACAATGGCTGATCAGATTGTTGTTCTGAACGAGGGGCGTAGTGAGCAATCAGGTCCACCAATGGATCTTTACAACGAACCTGCAACTCCTTTTGTCGCAGAGTTTTTAGGTTCTCCAAAGATGAATCTAATCAAAGGTTCTGTTGCAAGTCAGATGGGTTGTGATCTTTATGGTATTCGACCTGAACACCTGGAACTTTCGACCGAAAAAGGCCTTTGGAAAGGGCGTTTACGCCATGCTGAACACTTGGGATCCGATACTTTGGTTTACGTAGAGGCAGAGGGTCCGGGACCACTGACGGTTCGCCTAAATGGACAAAGACGTTTCTCAGCTGGCCAAGAAGTTTGGTTGACTCCCCAAAACGGACAAGACCACCGATTTCAAAACGGCCAGCGTTTATCAGAATAGTTTATTGGTCCGCAACTGCTGATTTTTCACAAAGATCCAGTAATTCCTGAATTTCGGCACCACGGGCAAAATCAGGTTGGTCGTTCACACCACTCTGGATGCTTTGAATGAAGCGCTGGTAGATGTTCGGTACACTACCGCATTGCAGTACCTCCCACTGAGCTTTGTCGATATTCGGCCCCACACACCACTCCAAGGTCGTCATCGATTTGTCCAGATCGATGCGCAGGGAGCCTTCGCTACCGAAGACACGCAGCGCCACGGTGTTGTCATGCCCGGTCGCCCAACGAGAAGAATGGACGGTTCCTAGTGCACCATTGGCATAGCGTACACTGATCACGAAGGAATCATTAGCATCCAGCGTATACTCTCCCATTTGTGTGCCTTTGACATTTGGGAAGGTCTGGAGCGTACAATGTAGACTTGCCAAAGGACCGATTGGATAAGTCGCAAAGTCAAGGATGTGGACACCAATGTCCCCCAAGGTGCCCTTGCTTCCATGTTGGGTGGAGAGTCTCCAGAGCCACTTGTCCTCTTTCTTCCAATCCCCCCAAGCCTTGCTGACCAGCCAGCTTTGCAGATAGCTCGCCTCCACATGCATGATGTGACCGAGCTTGCCAGCCTGAATCAATTCATGCGCCTTGTGAATCGCTGAGGCATTGCGATAGCTGAAGTTGACCATGTTGATCACTCCAGCCTGTTGAGCCGTCTCAGCCATCTTTAGGGCATCGGCATGATTCTCAGCAAGGGGTTTTTCACAGAGAACGTGCTTGCCAGAGGTCAACAGGGGAAGTGTGGTTGAACAGTGGAAACGATCCGGAGTGACGTTGGCCACCGCATCAAATTCGGCAAATGCCAACAAACCTTCCAGACTGCTGAAGGCCTGTGGAATGTTGTTCTTCTTTGCAAACTTTTGGGCAACAGGCAGATGAATGTCTGCACAGGCAACAAGCTCAACGCCTTCGATTTTCTGAAATTCTTCGGCATGGCGCTGTGCCATCCCACCCGTGCCAAGTATCGCTAAGCGAATCATCGTAATCCTTCGCTGCCAGGTTCATGGAGTTTGGGCCCTCTCTCCTGAATATCTTCGACCGGAGGAGTTGCCTTGCGAGTATAGTTGTCCAGCCAGAGTCCTGGAACAGGACAAGCCCACTTGACTGCGTTTTTCAGAACTAGTTGGATCTCAGGCTGATGATAGATGGGATAGGTTTCATGCCCTGGGCTAAAGTAGAAGATTTTTCCGTTTCCTCGTAGGTAGGTCAGGCCTGAACGGAAGACTTCACCTCCTTGATACCAGCTGCTGAAGATCATCTCATGGGGTGTTGGCACTTGGAAAGGTTCACCGTACATTTCTGTCTGAGGAACTTCAAAATAGCGTCCCAATCCCTGCGCAATGGGGTGTCCGGGATTACAGACCCAAACCCGTTCCATTTCTCCAGCTTCCCGCCAGATCAGCGAGCAGGTCGTTCCCAACAGCCGCCTGAAGATTTTGGAATAATGCCCGGAGTGCAGCACCAATAGGCCCATCCCTTCGAGTACCCGAGCCTGAACGCGATCAACGATCTGATCTTCCACCTTGCCGTGAGCCGCATGTCCCCACCAGGTGAGCACATCAGTCTGTTGCAGCACTTCTTCGGTTAGCCCATGTTCAGGCTCCTGTAGTGTAGCTGTTCGAGCCTGAATTTCTGGGTCTTCATTGAGCGCATCGGCAATGCAGTTGTGCATACCCATAGGGTAGACTTCCTGGACGACCTTGCTGGTTTGTTCATGAACATTTTCGCCCCAGACAGTAACGCGAATCGACATGTTTCTCCGCTAGATTATAAATGTGACGATTGAGGAAAAAAGTTAACGCTTACCCTCACCTGAGTTGCAACGAGTGTAAAGTGAAAAAACAGAGAAAATCTACTGAAGACGCCGTAGCTGTTGAAAAAAATCTGCCCTTGATTGTTTTTTTTGCAGCGCCTTTTGGGCTGCATCCACTTTGCCTCCGGGAGCTACCTGAAATAGAGAAGGATCAATATCATTGAGAAAGCGAGACATGGTTTGTGAAACCTCTTCCCGATAGCGCTTGCGCCGACGAGCCATTGAGAGGGTCAGCTCTTCTCGAGCTCTTGTAATGCCTACGTAACAGAGTCGTCGTTCCTCTTCTTCACCACTTTCATCAAGACTTCGTTGGTTGGGGAAGACACCCTCTGCCATCCCCACTAGAAACACATAGGGGAACTCAAGGCCTTTGGCACTATGGAGAGTCATTAGTGTCACTTGGTTGCTGACCGACTCTTCTTCGCGATCATTCTGGGTAAACAGCATCACACGCTCCAGGTAGTCCCGTAGACGTTTTTCAGGATTCTGCTCTACAAACCGATCCAATCCTCGCATCAATTCCAGCACAAAACCAACCCGCTTTTCTTTTGTCTTTGGATCGACTTTTTGTGTCTCCAGATCACGGATCAGCCCTACATCTGACAGCAATTCACGTAAGACTTCCCCAAGTGGTTCTTGCTGAAAACGCTGCCGATAGCGCAAAATCATCTGTGCGAACGACTCCATGCTCATCGCAGCTTCAGTAGGAATTCTCGAGTGTTGCCGTGCCTGTTTGCAGATTTCAAAGAGTGGCTTTCGCAACAATTGGCACCCCTATTTTAGCTCCTACCGTATTTGAAACAT
>WTIF01000365.1:10682-12667 GCA_011522845.1 Deltaproteobacteria bacterium | reverse complement strand
GTCCTTCGCTACGGATGTCTGTAAAGGTAGAATTTTACCAACCATTCCTTATTTAATTCAACTTTCTGAGAAATACTCTATCAGTCTGGATTGGCTACTACGAGGAATCGGCAACATGTACTTGGATTCGACAAAGAAAGACTTTGGAACTGAGGTTGTACATATTCCAAGGTATGATGTTAAAGTCAGTGCAGGAGGTGGAAGTTGGACTGTGGATCAAACGATTGTGGAGCAAATGCCTTTTCAGGATCGTTGGTTAAGACAGCAACTTGGGAGATCTGCAGATCAGATGGTGTTGGTTTCAGTGGAGGGAGATAGTATGGAACCAACCCTTGAGGAGAATGACTTGGTGCTGATCGATCGACAGCAGACAGAATTTGCTCGGGAAGGGATCTACGTGATTCGTTTGGATGACATGTTGATGGTGAAACGGCTTCAGCGTCAACCAAAGGGCTTGATTCAAATCATTAGTGATAATTTCAACTATCCACCAATCACTCTTTCTAGTGATTCTGGTGAATCGTTCGATATTCTAGGCAAAGCTATCTGGTTTGGCCGAGTTTTCTAAAGAACTCTATACATTCAATACTGAAATTTCGAATTTCTTTATTTTGGAATTTCCATCTTTTGCAAGTAATTTAAAAAGTTGCCCTATAAACATTGAGCATAGAGTTTATTAAGGTTTTTGGATCACTTCGTTTAGCTTCCCACCCCAGCAAGGATTTCGCTTTAGTCGCCTTGGCCAGGACTATTGCGGGATCTCCAGGTCTCCTGGAACCGAACCTAACATCAAAATTTGTACGAGAAAGGTTTTTGGAGTGCTCAAGAATCTCGAGCACGCTCATACCGTTTGACGTTCCGAGATTCAGAATTGGATTATCAGCTTCCCTTGTCAAATATTCTAAAGCTCTGACGTGTCCATCAGCCAAATCGTTGACGTGGATGTAATCTCTAATACAACTACCATCAGGTGTATCGTAGTCGGTTCCAAAGACTTCAACAAATGGTCTTTTGTTGATGACAGCTTCCATTACGATGGGCAATAAATTATTCGGTTCGCTTTCCAATCCCTTGATCTTCCCGTCAACATCGTAGCCAGCAGCATTAAAATAGCGAAGTGAGGCAAACCTCACCCCTTTCAATTGGGCATACCAACCCAATAATTCTTCAATTGCCAGTTTTGTGTAACCATAAAAGTTGCTAGGTTTAGTGGGATGTTCTTCATCCATCGGAATGTACTGAGGATTCCCATAGACTGCGGCAGTTGAGGAAAAAATAACATAATTCACGCCTGATTCAGTAGCCGCATTGAGAAGCTGTATTGTTCCTGAGATATTATGATTTGCGTATTTTTCAGGTTCAGTCATTGAATTTCCAGCTGCCTTCAATGCAGCAAGATGAACTAATCCTTCACATCCCCCTAGAGCTCCTTGCAGAGTTTCCGGAATTCTCAAATCAGCATGTACGAAGGGTACTCCAGGTAATAGATTTTCTGCTTTACCAGTTTGCAGATTATCGACAACTACTGGCTGGTGGCCCGCTTCTAACAAAGATTTTGTTACGTGACTTCCAATGTAACCGGCTCCACCTACAACGAGAATTCTCATAATTCAATCTTGTTCTAGTTTGTCATTCGGATCTTCGACAATTTCGTAAAGGACTCCAAAAGGCTGATCCTCTCTTGATTTTGGATGTACGAAAAAGACCGTTGTACCTCTAGACCCAGGCCGGGGGCCTGCATCAATCAGACGAAATCCATTTTCAGACAGATATTTATATGCCTCTTGAGCGCTTTTGACTCTAAGTCCCACATGGGCCAGGCCACCTTTGCCATTTTGCCGATCAATCATCTTCTGCACTGGTGAACTGTCATTTAGAGGTTCCAGCAATTGAATCAGGTTCTGGCTCTTACCTATTTGCAAAAGAACCTCCCGCACTTGGTCATTACCAAGAACCTCCTCTCTGTGCACTTCCTGAAACCCCAT
>WTIF01000365.1:0-10582 GCA_011522845.1 Deltaproteobacteria bacterium | reverse complement strand
CCCGCACTTGGTCATTACCAAGAACCTCCTCTCTGTGCACTTCCTGAAACCCCATCTTTCGGTAGGCGTTCACTTGCGCATCCAAAGTTCCTGGCAGTACTGCAATTGCCACATGATCAATAAATTGGAAACCAGGAAGCTTTTCAGGTTCGAAATTTTCCAAAGTCATTTGAATCTCCCAATTGAGTAGCTTAGTTTGTGGGGCTATCTACAAGAGCCCATTTTCAATTTCGCATGAATTTTGTGAAAATTCTCAAAAATGCAGGTCTCCAGGCTCATAATTAATTCGATGTAAAGCACCTTGGATACCGAAAATTTGAAAAAATGTATTGACATAAACAATTTATGCGTGACAAAAGAAGATCAAACTAAATTACTCCTTACTAGCTTGCCATTAGCAACGAAAGTCAAGTATCACTGAAAAAATTTTAGTGATTGAGTATTGATTAAGCCGCCTACCTGGGCGGTTATGGGCAGGTCGCCCAGTTGAGGAGAGGGGTGCTCCTCGGGATACTGGCCTGCTCTCTGGTCACCAACCAAATGGTTGGTGACCTTCAGCGGATTGCCTCGGAAAAGGGGAGGGGTGCCTCTTGGACGTGTGCGATCCGCTCCCCTCCGTACCTTTCCATTTCTTGATCAAACTTGCCTTTTTCCTGCAATTTTTTGGATCATTTTTCTTTTTTCTGAATACTACTTCCGATCCACCATGAATATTTTTGTACGAAGTCTTGGAGTGGGTATCCACCAAATCCTGCTTAAACTTCAACCCAATTATGAATGTACTTTGGAATCACTGGTTGGGCTCATTGAGACACCTCCACAGCAGGAAATGGGTGATTATGCTTTTCCATGCTTTGCTCTTGCTAAAGTTTTCAGAAAAGCCCCAGCGCAAATTGCCAATGAATTAATGTTGGCTCTTCAAGAAAATTTCAATGAATCAAACCTTTTTGAGAGTTTTTCCTCGCTTGGACCCTATCTGAATGTGAAAGTTAATTCCTCCGAAATGGCCAAGCAGGTACTACCAGAAATTCACAAAGGGAACTGGTTTTCAAAGAACTCTTTAGAGCAGAAAACTCGTGTGATGATTGAGTTTTCTCAGCCCAACACCCACAAGGGCTTTCATGTCGGCCACTGTAGAAATGTTGCCCTAGGAGATAGTCTAGTTCGGTTATTCCGCTACAATGGCTACCAAGTAGTTGCAGCAAACTACATAGGCGATGTTGGAACCCATATCGCTAAGTGCCTCTGGTACTACCAAGAAAAAAATAACGAAAGTCCGCCACATATCCATAAGGGTGAATGGCTGGGCGAACTTTACACTGCATCAACTTTGGCCTTAGAAGTCCAAACCGGATCGGAGAAGGAAGAAACTCAAAAAAAAATTAGTGCTTTACTCGCAAAATTAGAAGAGAAAGAGCCTCAGTTAACTCAGATTTGGGAGGAGACAAGAAATTGGTCCTTGGAGGATTTTGATCAGATTTATAAATGGCTGGGAACAGAGTTTGATCATGTCTTTTATGAATCTGAAGTTGATGAAGAGGGCAAACAGTTAGTTATCCAAGGGGCCGAGGATGGTCTGTTTCAAAAATCAGATGGGGCGATTGGTGTTGATTTAATTGCTGAAAAACTTGGTTTCTTCCTGTTGCTCAAATCCGATGGCAACACACTTTATTCAACCAAGGATTTGGCCCTTGCCAAGCGGAAGTTCGAAGAATTTGGGATAGAACGTTCGATTTATGTAGTTGGGGCTGAACAAACTCTTCATTTTCAGCAGGTTTTTGCGACACTAAAGAAGATGGGATATCAACAGGCTAGCCGTTGTTTTCATCTGCCATATGCCTTAGTAGTACTGCCGGAAGGCAAAATGAGCTCAAGGGCTGGGAACGTAATCCTGTTTTCGAAACTACAGCAGGAAATGTGTGATTTTGTGCGAAACAACTACCTTGAGTCACATAGAGAAAGTTGGTCTGATGAAGAAATCGAATCCACAACCCGCAAGGTGGCGGTTGCTGCAATCAAATATGGAATGCTCAACCAAGACCCTAATAAGCAGATCACGTTTTCACTGAAAGACTGGCTGGTTTCAGAAGGGGATACAGGTGTTTATTTAATCTATGCATATGTTCGCATACGAAGCATTGTGCGTCAGTTTGAGAATTTTGATCCCCACGCTGAAATCGAGTTTGAACTTTTGAAGCATTCCCATGAGAAAGCTTTGATACGCAAATTGTTTGATTTCAATGATATTGTTTACCAAGCTGCGGAACAATATCGTCCATCCTTACTTGCCCGGACTCTCTTTGAATTATGCAAGGATTTTAGTCGATGCTACAGCAGTTGTTCTGTTAAGCACGCTGAATCAAAGGAACTTCAGTTGGCTCGACTTAATCTGTTTTCTGCTGTAGCGGCTACATTATCAACTGGATTAAATTTGTTGGGGATTGAACCCCCTGAACGGATGTGAGAATGACTTCTCAAGTTACTCGAGAGACAATTGATTTTAATAGCTTACTGGCTAGGGCAAAAAATAGTGCTGCTGGTGCCGTTTTACTATTTTCTGGGGATGTCCGAAACCACAGTGAAGGCAGAGCCGTAGATTTTTTGGAATACGAAACTCACGAAAGCATGGCTCAAAAGCAAATAGCTGAAATTGTTGTAGAGGCCAAAAACCGCTGGGACCTGCACTACGTGGAAGTCATTCATAGATTTGGCAAAATGCAGATCTCCGACTGTTCTATTGGTATCGTGGTAGCAAGTTCACATCGAAAAGATGCCTATGAAGCCAGTAGATTCATTATTGATACGGTTAAAAAGTCAGTTCCAATTTGGAAGAAAGAACACTTCACAAATGGGCAGGCGATCTGGGTTGAAGGTTGTGAGGCATCCTCTGTTGCAGAATTGAACAAGAATTCTTCGGCAACATGAGCTATTGTCAATTAGCTCATGGACATCCATATCACGGACCCTACCATGACCTGGAATACGGCTTCCCAGTCAAAGAGGAAGCAAAACTTTTTGAGCGGCTATCTTTGGAGATTTTTCAGGCGGGGCTCAGTTGGCTCATTGTCCTGAAGAAGAGAGAAGCCATCAACGAAGCTTTTTTTAACTTTGATGTCGACCGAGTAGCTGATCTTCAAACCTCAGAAATTGTATACCTTCTCGAAAATCCAAAAATCATCCGCAATAAACTGAAAATTCAAGCAATTCGACATAATGGGAACATCATCAGGTTGATGCGAGATTACGGCGGTTTTGCCCATTGGATTGAAAAACAACACCCACTCTCAAAGCCTGAATGGGTTGCTACCTTCAAGAAATCAGGATTTCAATTTGTTGGTGGAGAAATTGTCGGAGAATTCCTGATGAGTATTGGCTATCTTCGCCCGCCACATGACGAAGATTGTCCTATTTTCAAAAAGCAACTAGCCCTTCGCCCGCCTTGGTTGGCTCAACAATGAGTTCTGCTCTGCGTTGGGTCATCACCTGCCCATTACACATAGAAAAATTATTAGACCAAGAGTTACGAAGTTTTGGTTACAGGGATTTGAAGCCTTCTGCTGGCAAAGTCTTACTCGAAGCTCCCTTAGAAGCAGGTTTTCAAATCTGTCTATGGTCTCGACTGGCAAATCGAGTGCTGCTCCAAGTTGGAGAATGGGATGGAAAAGATGGAGATTCAATCTATCAGAATGCCCGTGAATTCTCTTGGCAGGATCACCTACAATCCAATCAAACGTTTGCAATCAGTTTTCACGGGACCAATCAACATATTCGTCATCCCCATTATGGATCTCAAAGATTAAAGGATGGCTTAGTAGATCATTTTCGGGACTCAACAGGATTTCGACCCAATGTTGACCCGAAAAATCCTGAGGTGAGTTTCTGGGCCCATTTGGAGGCCGATCAATTAAAGCTCTCGTTAGATTTTTCTGGAGTGAGTTTGCATCAACGGGGATATCGGCAACACCAGGGATCTACTTCACTGAAAGAGAATTTAGCAGCCGCACTACTTTGGCAATGTGGATGGCCTATGAAGGCCAAGCATGGTGATACCCTTTTGGATCCGATGTGTGGATCAGGAACGATATTGGCGGAAGGGCTTTTAATGGCCGCTGACTGGGCGCCTGGACTGATCCGAAAAAAATTTGGTTTTCAGGCTTGGCGGGGATTTGAATTTGAAACTTGGAAAAGGTTACGACAAGAGGCGATCGAGCGAAGGGCTGATGGACTGAATGGCTTGCCACCAATTATTGGAGGAGATCACTCAGAACAAGCTATCGAACAAACAAAAAGCAACCTCCAAAGGCTTGGTGTCATTGAACATGTTGTGTTGGAATCCAAGGAATTAGCTTTATGGGAGCCGAATCACGAAAAAGGCCTGCTACTCTCTGATCCTCCATACGGTGAGCGAATTGGACAAACTTCTGAGATCAAGAAAATTTACAGAACACTTGGGCAATTGCGTCAGCAGAGATTTCTGAATTGGGAATTCTCATTAATTCTGGCTGAAGAATCTCCTTGGGAAGAATTCCAGCTACGATATGACAAGCGACACCCCTTTCGTAATGGCTCTATACCGTGCCAGCTATACAGAATGCTGCCTGAGCCTCATGCTGAATCGAACAGCCAAAAGCATTCAATTGAACTAGTTTCAGTTAATGATTCTGCGTTTGCTCAGCGATTGAAGAAAAATTTGAGACGCCTGTACCCCTGGGTGAAAAAGGAGAAAATTCAGTGTTATCGCCTCTATGATAAAGATATCCCAGAATATGGAGTAGCTGTAGATGTCTACGGTCAACAAATTCAAATTCAAGAATACGATCCTCCGAAGAACATCAATCTGCTTGCCGCAGAAAGACGTCTGTTGGAGATCTTGCAGGTCATTCCTGAAGTCATGAACTGTAAGCCTGAATCAGTAATATTGAAAAAGCGCAAAAGACAAACAGGACTAAATCAATATGATAGACTTGCGCAGACCCAAGAAAGACTGGTTATTGAGGAAGGAGGGCTCAAATTCTGGGTTAATTTACGTGATTACTTAGATACAGGCATATTTCTGGATCATCGTCCCACCAGATCATTGATTCGTGAGATGGCCGAGAATAAAAGGTTCTTAAATCTATTCTGCTACACGGGCACAGGGACCGTTTACGCAGCGGCTGGAGGAGCTGAAAGTAGTGTTTCCGTGGATCTATCGGGAAATTATTTAGGCTGGGCTAAAGATAATTTCAGCCTGAACAGACTGGATTTTAGAAGGCATCTTTTAGTGAAAGCCGATTGCAGGGAATGGATTGCTAATCAAAAAGGAACTTTCGATCTGATCTTTCTAGACCCACCTACCTTTTCAAACTCGAAATCAATGAGGGGGACTTGGGATGTTCAGAGAGATTATGTGGATATGCTCAATCAGGTCTCACGCTTATTGGAAAAAGATGGGATCTTGTTATTCTCCACCAACAATCGGAAGTTCAAGCTGGATCAGGACACCTTGCCGAATCTTCAATTTTTAGACTTGAGTAGTGAGCTTCTACCACCCGATTTTGCCCGCAACCCCAAGATTCATCAAGTTTGGAAAATTCAACGAGTGAATTAAGAGTAGCTACCAAAGAATTCAAAAAAATATTCCATAAGATCCTTCCTTGGTAATTAGGCTGCAAAAATCAAAGTAAGATCTGCCTTCTCAGATGATCTTCATTTCTGCAAATTCAAAATGATTTCAAACAAAAATTCTAACGTTCATCATCAAGATGCTTGATTTAGTTGCATGAGTTTTTTTCTGCGGTTGTTCAGTCACTAATGAATTGATCAATGTTCCAAAAAGGAATTGTTCGGAAACGAACGAGAAGTTTTTATTACGTTGATTGTGAAGGAGAGACCAGGCTCTGTCGTGTGAAGGGGAACTTGTTCCAAGAAAGTCGCTACGATGAGAAGATTGCAGTGGGGGACCAGGTTGAGATTGATTTGGATGCTTCTGAAGATGCCGGTTGGATCCACAAAATCCTTCCGAGAAAAAGTCGCCTTTCAAGACATATCCCTGAACGACAACTGGAACAGGTGATTGTAGCGAATGCAGACCAAATCTTGATCGTAGCTTCCCTAAAAAAACCAGATTTTCGAAACGGGGTTGTGGATCGGCTTTTAGTTGCAGGCCTTCGAGGAGACTTAGAACCGATCCTGATACTGAATAAAACGGATCTTGGTTCTGAAGCTGAGTTTTTATCGATCCGAGACCTTTACCATGATTTGGGCTACCGAGTTGTGGGAATCAGCGCAAAGCAAGGGATTGGAATTGAAGAAGTCAGAAAGTCTTTGAAAAACAAAATCTCAGTTTTGGCTGGGCATTCTGGGGTAGGAAAATCTTCTTTGGTCAAAGCTCTCTATCCAGATTGGGAAATCAGAATTGGCGCTGTAAATCAAAAAGTTGGAAAGGGGCGTCATACGACCACTTTGGCGGAAATGTTCCCTTTGCCCGAAGGTGGCTTTCTTGTTGATACACCCGGAGTCCGTGAATTAAGACCCTGGGATGTAGAAAAAGCTGAGTTGGATCAGTATTTTGTCGAATTTGACGTTCGTGAAAATTGTCACTTCAGCAGCTGTTCACATCGTCATGAACCCAATTGCGCTGTTTTAGCGTCTTTGGAAGCGGGAAAAATTCATCCCTTGCGTTACAACAGTTATTTGGCTCTTTATGACTCTCTTGAAAATTAGCCCATAGACGAAGAAATTTAGATCTAGTCATTAGTGTCCTTGGCTATCTTCACAATGCTGAATATTGGCCTGAAAAAGTTTATGTCAGATTAATGCCAACCAGCTAGAAGTCCTGGCTCTGCAACCGAGTTGTGATGAATCTGAAAAGACTTGAGAAATCAGGATTTATGAATAAAAATCATAAGCTTTACCAAAAAACACATCTAGCCAAGAAAATTGTTTAATGAGGTGCGCTTGCCAAAGCCAATAATTGCTGGCAACTGGAAAATGAATGGAAGCAAGAGATTATTGTCAAAGATGATCGCTAATTTGTGGAAAATTAGCACTTCGGCAAAGGTAGTAATCTGTGTCCCCTATACTCTTCTCCAAGCTATGGAAGAATCCGCCCGAGACTCTAACATTGGAATCGGCTCTCAAAATGTCCACCACGAAGTTTCGGGAGCTTTTACGGGTGAGATCTCGGTGGAGCAGCTGAGAGAATGTAGTGTCCAGTATTGCCTAGTCGGACATTCTGAACGACGTCAGTATTTTCAGGAAGATAACGAACTCATCAGCAAAAAGGTCAAAAGACTACTCCAGTCAGCAATACATCCGATTCTTTGCATTGGAGAAACTTTGGAAGAGCGAGAAGCTGGGGAGGAACAATCCGTTGTCGGTAATCAACTTGCAGAAGGATTGAAAGATATTGCTCTTGATGACCTCCGCAGATGCATTGTAGCTTACGAACCTGTTTGGGCAATCGGGACGGGTAAAACAGCCTCCCCTGATCAAGCCAATGAGATGCATCAATTCATCAGGGGACAACTAATTGGCCTAACAAACGCTGCTGTAGCAGCGGAAATTCCAATCCTCTATGGAGGCAGTGTCAAGGGCAGTAACGCCACTGAACTGCTTGCTAAATCTGATATAGACGGAGCTTTAGTGGGAGGCGCTAGCCTTCAACTGGAAGACTTCACAAGCATCATCCTCTCTGCTCAAAACTGATCTGGATTCACACTCATGTTTTCTCTGGTTTTAATTCTTCATGTCTTCGTTTGTTTGCTCATTATCTTCTTCGTGCTCATGCAGTCAGGGCGAGGTGCCGAATTAGGTGCAGCCTTTGGGGGAGTGGGACAAGCGCAGTCAACTAGATCAGAAATGAGTGGAATTGGCAAAGCCACAACAGTAGTTGCCGTTCTGTTCATGTTGACTTCACTTTTCTTGGCCTACCTTTCTTCTGAAAAAGCCCGAGAATCTGTCGTAAGGGATATTAAAGCAGTTCCAGTCGTCCCGGGTGTGGAGGAACCTGTTTTACCAGCTACTGAAATTCAAATCCCAGCTGACGGTGTCGTCGTCCCTCCCAATGAAGAGGAAGTACCATCGAAAGATCTAGAACAAACGGCAGCCCCCGCCCTTGCTCCTTCAACAGAACCAACTCAGGAGGTTGATAATCTTCAAAACGCTGCTCCTACTGAGTCAGCCCCGGCACAAAAAAACTGAACTATACTTCCAGTTTCCATTCAATTTTGTTGAATTAGGGCTGCTCAAGAGATCAAAGCTTGAGCAGCTGACAAGCCAGACAATGCCGCTCCCTCAACCTTTGGTCCTGCAAAAGCGTCTCCTGCAAAAACTAGATTTGGTACGCCTTTGGCCACCAGAAAAGGCTCATCATGAAGTCTAGATGGCTGGCTGTAGCGCCAGCGGTGTACTTGAATATCCTCGATCACAAGATCCTTACCTCTTTTTCTCAGCTCTCCTCTTACTAAATCACTCAGCTTTTCTGGCCCACTTTCCCAATGTTCAGTACTTGCTCGGGGGCCTAAGTGAAAAGTCAGGGCTTGCCCTGGATTTGGCAGCCCTTTGAGCTGATTGTCAGCAACAAATTGCAGTGGCTCTTCATTGATTTGCCATCCTCCATGCTCTGGCATTGATAAAGGATTTTTGGGAAGAACCATCATCGCAATGCATGGATCATAAGAAATCAAACTAAGATATCTTTTTGTAGAAGTTGAGAGTTCTACCTGTCCAGCTTCAAGAAGAGCGATGGTTTGTGGTACTGGAGAAGTCATCAAGAGTTGATCTGCAGAAATACTTTGAGAGTCTTCAAAATCTAAGTGCCATAAATTGTTGACGAATCGGACAGATTCCACTTTGTGACCTGTCCTGACATCTAATTGACCAGCCAGCCATTTTGGTATGGAGTTCATTCCTTCTGTGCCGCGAAATCTTGGATGTCCATCACCAGTACTAGAAAACCCCTTGCACCAGATTTTCGCCACCCCAGCTTTCTCCCAACGCTGGACATACTTCTCGAAACGATGATCGCGAACTGTAAAAAATTGGGCTCCATGATCCAGCCTGAATTCGCCAAAACGCCTGGTGCTCATTCTACCACCAGGTCCTCTTCCTTTATCAAACAGAACTGATTTTTTGCCTTTTTCGGCAAGGTACGTCGCTGCCATCAAACCTGAAATACCGGCACCGACAATTGCAATTTCAAAATGATCCATGGTGTAAACCTAATTCTGTGATGTTTTTGGAAACTTTCGTTTTTTCAAGACTCTAATCAAGGAAAATAGTGTCCTATATTGCCTGCCACAATTTTTGCAGAATCAAGCGCATTTCAAGAAAATCAGCCTCAGGAGTGTCTGAATGATTGCCATGATCCTGGCAGGGGGAAGTGGAACCCGACTTTGGCCCTACAGTCGAACAATGAGTCCAAAGCAGTTTCTGAACTTGGGATCATCCCATGAGTCTCTTCTTCAGGACACTTGTCGCAGACTTGATCCCATTGTACCACCTGAAAAGATTGTTGTTATTGGCTCTGCTACCCACGAGTTTGAACTGCGACAGCAAATGGAACAGGTGATTCCTAATTTGAAAGAACATCAAGTGTTGCTGGAACCACAAGCTAAGAACACTGCTCCAGCACTGCTATGGGGTATATCAACATTGAAGAATGTGGAAGCTGATGAGCCCGTCGTGATTCTTGCAGCAGACCACCTCATTCAAGCTCCGGATCGCTTCCAAAAAGCGCTTCTTCAAGCGCAGCAGCTTGCAGAGGAAGGTTTCATAGTAACCTTTGGAATCAAACCAGATCGTCCTGAAACAGGCTATGGTTACATCTGTGCTGGTGAACCTTGTGGGCCGGGCTTCAAAGTTGAGAAATTTCTGGAAAAGCCGAGCCAGGAGAGAGCCGAAAAGTTTGTTGCTTCCTCACAATATACTTGGAATGCAGGAATTTTCATGGCTTCAGTCCGAACCTGGAAGCAGGAATTTGCCAGTTGTGCTCCTGAATTGGCGAAATTATTCCTTGAAAAAGAGACTTCCACAGATTTGCTGAATGATGAAGAGGTGAGCAAACTTTTTGAAAAATCTCCCAACATTTCGGTCGATTATGCCGTGATGGAAAGGTCCAACCGTGTAACGGTACTTCCTGTTGAAATGGGATGGAGCGATCTTGGAAGTTGGGAAAGTATCTACCAAGTTTCTGAAAAAGATGAGAACGGGAATGTCCTCCGTGGAAACGTTATTTCCCATGAGACCAGTAATTCTTTAATCTTCAGCACAAAAAAACTTGTCACAAGTATTGGAGTAGAGAACCTGGTCATCGTAGAAACCGATGATGCGCTACTAGTCTGTGATTTATCCCGTTCGCAAGATGTGAAGCACCTGGTGGACACTCTGAAAGAGAGTGATCGACATGAATATAAGTTCCACACAAGAGTTTTGAGGCCTTGGGGCAGTGCCACCACATTGCTTGAGAACAGTGTTTATCGTGTGAGGCTTCTTGAAATAGAGCCGGGGAGATACATATCCAGCCAGCGCCATCGACATCGAAGTGAGCATTGGGTGATTGTCCGAGGGGCTGCTGACGTTATTCGTGGTCAGGAAACCC
>WTIF01000090.1 GCA_011522845.1 Deltaproteobacteria bacterium | reverse complement strand
TACCAAAACGATTCTACAAGAATCAAAAATGCTTCAGACTCTTCAACGATCCCTTGATAATGCTATTAAATCTGGAAATGAAGCGATGCAGAAAATGCTGCAGGCGAGGATAGATGCAGGCGTTGATGTTCCTGAAGTAAAAGCAAAAGCAGTAACAGACTTTGACTTGGCCAAAGCCTATATCGATACTCTTCCGACAGCTAGACCAGTAGCAGAATTCTTTGGCGGAGATATCCTCAAAACTTTGTTCGATTGGCTCTATTACACCGTCGACTGGAACGTCAACAACTTTGGGAATCAGTTTGCTCCGGGCTTGTACGCTTGTGTGATGATTTGGCTTATTATGGCGTTATTCTGTTATATATTACTAAGCAAAACCCAAGCAGGGAACTGGATCTATTCTACCGGCGGTAACCTCAGCGCTGCTCGAGCTAATGGAGTTCCTACGAATCGTGTGAAAATATCGCTATTCGTCTTTACAGCTTTTTGCGCCACGATGTTCGCAGCTTGTCAGGTCTTTGAGGTGAACACCGCGGACACGGCCAAGGGCAATTTGAAGGAACTGGAAGCCATTGCTGCTGCAGTGATTGGAGGTGTCGTGCTAACCGGTGGTTTTGGAACCATCCTTGGAATTCTGTTGGGTACTGTGATCTTCGGGATTGCGAAGGAAGCTTTTTTCTATATTCCAGGAGTCGATGGCTCATTCTACCGAGTGTTCTTGGGAGCAGTTTTGGTTAGCGCTGCTTTGACTAACGAAAACATCCGTAAACGTATCATCGGGAGTGTCTAGCCATGAACGACAAAAAACCATTGATTGAGGTACGAAACCTCGTCAAAAAGTTTGGAAGTTTTACAGCTCTTAATGGCATTTCGTTAGATGTCTTTCCAGGTGAAGTTCACGCACTCCTTGGAGATAATGGTGCAGGTAAATCTACGCTAATCAAAGCTCTCTCGGGAGTTCATCCACCCACTAGTGGTGAAATCAAGGTTGACGGAGAAATCGTCAATTTTCAGTCTCCAAGAGAAGCATCTGACGCAGGTATTGGCACCGTCTATCAAGATCTAGCATTAAATCCTTTGGCATCGGTGACCAGAAATTTCTTTTTGGGCAGGGAAATTAAAAAAGGATTGGGCCCCTTTGGACTTCTACAAATGAAGGAGATGAACGCAATCACGATTGCGGAGATGAAAAAGATAGGAATTCACATCGCAAATCCTGATCAACCAGTTGGGACGATGTCTGGAGGGCAACGACAGACTCTAGCGATCGCAAGGGCAATCTATTTTGGAGCGAAGATTTTAATCCTTGATGAGCCCACTTCGGCGCTGGGTCAAAAACAACAGATGGAGGTGCTGAAGACCATTCGGACTGTCCAAAAGCTCGGGAACATTGCAATCATCCTCATTACGCACAATGAAATTCACGCCCAACTGATTGCTGACCGCTTTACATTTCTTAGTCTTGGGGAGGTTATTGGACGGGGAACAGCACAAGAACTGGAGGGAGACGAGATCAAGAAATTGATGGCAGGTGGCGCAGAGTTGGGCGATTTGAAGGCAGAACTAGCTGCTTGAAACTTAAATTCATGAATCCCTGGCTGAGCCAATCAAGTTCCCTACAGCTTCTAAAATTGTTGTTTAAAAGTACGTTACGCCAACTTTTGCCAAGCAGACTGCCACTCAGCGTCTCTAATATCCCACTCTTGTTCACCTAGCTGTGGACCAGGGACTTCAAGCAGTAGCCACTCTAGATACTGGGCAACAAGCTCAGATGTCACCAATGTTCCTGTTGCTTTGTATTGTCGGAATTGCTCAACCATCGGAAAGTTTTCTGGTTCAAGAGCACGGATCTCTGCCTGCATCGGAGTATCTACGATTCCCGGTCGCACACTACCAAACCAAATATTTCTTTGTGCGAGTTCATCTTTGAGCAATTTACCCAGCATAAATAACGCAGCTTTCGAGGTACAATACATTCCCCAGCCAGGTATACCTGAATGAGCAGCCCCACTGGAGATATGAACCACTCGACTATTCTCAACAAGGTTTGGCAACAAGGCTTGCGTCAAAAACAAAGGTCCCTCTACGTTTGTTGCCATGTGTGACCGCCAGTCCTCCAGATTCTGGGCTAATATTGGTCCCACAGGACCCAAGACGGCAGCATTATGCACCAACAAATGCAAGGTCCCCCTAGCTTCGTCAACTATTTTTTGACGATCTTCAATCTTTCCAACATCAGCCGAAATCGCTTTGATCTTGTCAGGATATTCATTCGCCACTTCCTCTAGCAAATCTGAACGACGGCCAACAATCGTCACCTGCCAACCTTTGGCGGCAAATCTCTCCGCAAGTGCTCGTCCAATCCCAGTACCACCTCCGGTAATTAGTATATGTTTCTTCATATCACCTCAAAAAATTTACAGTCTATTCAGACGATTTGTGAACAGTCACAGGAACCAATTTAGAAATTGGGGTAAAGCTCCTGTCAGCAGTGTATTCAACAGCAATTAATTCATTCGTTTCTGGAAAATACGAAGCAGCACATCCTTGTGGAATATTATATCGCACGGCATGAAATCCAGAAACTTGGCGTTTTCTACCGTCTTCCATGTGACTTTCGATGACAACTTTTTGGCCGTGCTCAATTCCTAAGGATGCCATGTCCTGCAAATTCATGAGAATAACCCGGCGGGTTCCAAAAATTCCTCGGTAGCGGTCATTCATCCCGTATATTGTTGTGTTGTATTGGTCATGTGAACGGATCGTCATCAGTCTTAATTTGCCAGGTGGCACTTCGAGAATTGGTAGCGGTTTAGTGATAAAGCGAGCTTTGCCAGTCTTTGTGTTCCATTTCCTTGCAGCAGCTGAATTGTACAGTCGAAATCCGCCAGGCTGCGTTATCTTTTCATTATAATCTTCAAATAATTCAGGCATCACAGCCTCAATCTTTCTTCTGATCAAACTGTAGTCGTCCTGTAGTGCCTGCCAAATGTTCTGATTTTCTGGGAACGCAGCCCTTGCCATTCCAGCCACAATAGCCACTTCTGACTTCAAATTTTCAAAGGCAGGCTGATTTCTCCCTCTTGAAGAATGCACAACCCCCATAGAATCTTCCACTGTCACGGACTGTTCCCCGGAAGCTTGGACATCCAACTCTGAACGCCCTAGACAGGGCAAAATCAGTGCTCCCTTCCCATGAGCAAGATGCGTTTTGTTCAACTTTGTTGCCACCTGCACGGTCAATTCACACTTCGCCAGCGCCTCCTCGGTTCTAGAGCTGTCAGGAGTCGCCCTGGCGAAATTTCCCCCCATACCCATAAACACTTTTACACTTTTAGACTCCATGGCTTGAATTGCTTGGACAGTATTGAAGCCTGAATTTCTGGGAGAGGATATGCCAAATTGTGTATCCAAATTTTTCAGGAAGGACTCGTTTGGATGCTCTGTGATGCCCACTGTTCGATCACCTTGAACATTACTGTGACCTCTAACAGGGCAAACCCCAGCACCTGGCCTCCCAATATTTCCTCGAAGAAGTAACAGATTTACAATATGCTGAATCGTAGAAACGGCATGCTTCTGCTGGGTAAGCCCCATTGCCCAGCATGCGATCACTTTTTTGGATTCACAATACAGTGACGCCACTTCTGCGATCTGAGCTCTGGAAAGGCCTGATTCAGATTCAATGACTGACCAATCCGTTTTTCCGATTTCCTCTCTCAGTTCCAACAAACCAGACGTGTGATTTTCAATAAATTCTTTGTCCAGAATATTTTTCTGTGTCTCTTCTGCAGCCAGGACAGCCTTGATCAATCCCTGAAGCAGAGCCAAATCACCGCCAATCGTTGGTTGGAAATAGTGAGTAGAGATGGATGACGGTGTCCCTGTCAGCATTTGAAGGGCTTCCTGGGGATGAATAAACTTTTCAAGCCCACGTTCGAGGATTGGATTAAATGTTACGATCTGGCATCCTCTGCGAGCAGCCTGCTGAAGCACCGAAAGCATCCTCGGGTGGTTCGTACCTGGATTCTGGCCGATCACAAAGATTAAGTCTGCTTCGTCAAAGTCCTCCAGTTGAACGGTACCCTTACCAATGCCTATCGACTCTGTTAGGGCTACTCCACTAGACTCATGGCACATATTTGAACAATCAGGAAAGTTGTTTGTGCCAAGCGTTCTACCCAGTAGTTGCCATAAAAAGGCGGCCTCGTTACTGGTTCGACCAGATGTGTAGAAGACTGCCTGATCTGGGCTCTCTAATGCTTGCAGTTGTGCTCCTATCACTTGGAATGCGTCATCCCAACTGATTGGTGTGTAATGATCAGTAGCTTCATCATAAGCCATTGGTTCTGTCAATCGGCCTTGCTGTTCCAAATCATAGTCAGACCAGCACCTCAGAGATTCTACATTATGGCTCTCAAAAAAATCTCTGCTAACACGTTTGCTGGTAGACTCTGCTGCTATCGCTTTAACCCCATTCTCACAAAATTCTGTGATAGATGTTTTTCCTGGCTCAGGCCAGGCACATCCTGGGCAATCAAAGCCTTTCGGCTGATTCATCTTCATCAAGGCTGGGATTGCGTTGATTGCCTTCTCTTGGTTCAATGTTTGGAAACTCGCTGACAAGGCTGCCCAACCACCAGCTGGGCCGTCATAGATCTTTACGTTCTTGTCAGGAACAAAGTCATTAGACATCTATTTTCTCGAGGATATTTGATTAGTTGATTGGTCAATTTCTAAAATAATCATGGTTCTATCTCAAGTTTTCTGAATCCTAGAGTGATTGATTTTACTGAACAAATAAACTTTGAAAACAAATCCTTCGTAAGCAATAGGTCTTCATAAAATTCCAATTCAGCCAAAATTCTTGCTTGTAGTCACTCAGACCCCTATCATCAGGCCCAGTTCATAAGACAAAATCAAAGATTGATTGAAATCAACTCCTATACTGTATCAAGAAAATAACTCAGCATGCTTCAATTGAAATATTCCTCTAAATTCTCAACATGAAAGGGTTCAAATGAAAACGAGAGCCGCAGTAGCCTGGGAAGCAGGCAAACCTTTGGAAGTCACAGAAGTTGAATTGGATGGCCCCAGAGAAGGTGAAATTTTAATTCGAAATGTGGCAACGGGTGTTTGTCATACAGATGCCTACACTCTTTCAGGAGAGGACCCAGAGGGACTATTTCCTTCTATATTGGGTCATGAGGGTGGCGCCATTGTGGAGGAAGTTGGGGTTGGTGTTAGTAGCGTTAGTGTCGGGGATCATGTCATCCCCTTGTATGTTCCAGAATGTGGGGAATGCAAGTTCTGCAAATCAGGAAAAACCAATCTTTGCCAAGCGATCCGCATTACACAGGGTCAAGGACTAATGCCTGATGGGACCTCCAGGTTTTCTTCTAAAGGGAAAACACTTTTCCATTATATGGGGACCTCCACTTTTTCTGAATATACAGTTTTGCCTGAAATATCTGTCGCAAAAATTAATAAGGCAGCTCCACTGGAAAAAGTCTGCTTATTAGGTTGTGGAATCACCACGGGAATTGGCGCAGTGATGAACACTGCCAAAGTAGAGGCAGGATCAACTGTCGCAGTTTTCGGGCTAGGAGGAGTAGGCTTGGGTGCTATACAGGGTGCAGCACACGCTCAGGCTGAAAGGATTATCGCCGTTGACATCAATCCTGACAAAGAAAACTTCGCAAGGCAGATGGGGGCCACAGATTTTGTCAACCCAAAAGATTATGATAAGCCGATCCAAGAAGTTTTAGTGGATCTAACCGATGGTGGGGTCGACTACTCCTTTGAGTGCGTTGGGAACGTACAGTTAATGAGATCTGCACTTGAGTGCTGTCACAAGGGTTGGGGTCAATCGATTATTATTGGAGTGGCTGGTGCAGGCCAGGAAATCAGTACTCGCCCTTTCCAATTGGTGACAGGTCGTGTCTGGAGAGGCTCAGCTTTCGGAGGTGTCAAGGGTCGGTCTCAACTACCTGGATATGTCGATCTTTACCTTGCAGGCAAACTGAAAGTTGATGAATTTGTGACCTATACAATGCCCTTAGAAGAAATCAACAATGCTTTTGACCTGATGCATGAAGGGAAAAGTATTCGGTCAGTCATTCAATACTAATTGGGATCCTGATGGTACAACTTGAACAAATTGGACAAAGCAAGAGCTTTGGTGGGTGGACAAAAATGTTCCAGCATGATTCGAAGTCATGCTCGTGCATCATGAAATTCTCCGTCTTTCTTCCCCCACAAATTGAGAATGGCCCCGTACCAGTATTGACCTGGTTATCTGGACTAACCTGTACCCATGAAAACTTCATCACCAAGGCTGGAGCTCAAAAGTTTGCTGCAGAACACGGGATCATGCTGGTTGCACCCGACACAAGTCCAAGAGGAGTGGGAATTCAAGGCGAAGAGGATAGTTATGATCTTGGTACGGGAGCTGGCTTTTACGTAAACGCAACCCAGGACAAATGGTCCAAACACTACAAAATGTATGATTACATCGTAGAGGAACTACCCACGTTGATTGCTGATCAATTTGATGTAATCCAAGATCGGCAAGGAATTTTTGGGCACAGCATGGGAGGGCATGGTGCTTTGATGATTGCGTTTAGAAATCCCAATCGTTTTAAATCAGTTTCGGCATTTGCTCCTATTTATGCGCCTTCGCAATGTGATTGGGGTCGTAAAGCCTTCAATAATTATTTGGGTGAAAACCGCGAGGACTGGAAAAGTTATGATAGCCATGAGTTGTTCAGTCAAGCATCTGTGCAAATTCCGATGTTAGTGGATCAAGGGGATGCTGATCAATTTTTGGAGAAAGAGCTTAGTTTTGATCTCTTTTGTCAAACAGCATCAGAAAAGGGGCTCCGTGAAAATTTAAGGCTGCAGAAAGGCTATGATCACAGCTACTACTTTATTGCTAGCTTCATGGAAGACCACATTCGACATCACGCCCAAGCTCTCTGTGCATAATTCTGCGTAATCTAAAAGCTTCAGACAAACACCCTACCAAGAATTTGAATGGATTCAATTTTGAAGCAATCAACCCTTGGGCAAAAACAGAGAAAGTAAATGCTCCAGAGAAACTACCACACTCATACTTATCGATGTCAGCACGCTACTGGTGATGTGATTGACTACGCTAACGCAGCAATTGATGCCGGTCTGACAACGTTGGGAATGTCTGACCATGCCGCAATGCCCGATAATCGCTGGAACAACGTTAGAATGTCGATGCCTGAATTAGATGACTATGAAGAAGCCATTGAACTTGCTCGAGAGCAGTGTCCCGATTTGACAATTTTAAAAGGGATGGAGTGCGAGTATGTCGAGGATTTTCATAGCTACTTAGAAGATGAGCTCTTAGGTAAACGTGGGTTTGACTATCTGATTGGGGCTGGGCATTACACCCCATTCGAGGGAGGCTGGCTCAATTCATTTGAAGAATTGAACAAGGCAGCACATCTGAGAGCGTATGCATCCTTTCTCGGTAGCATAATGTCCACGGGGCTCTTCGCATTCATCGCTCACCCAGATATCTTTGGCTGCAGTAATGATAAATGGAATGATGATCTCACAGAATGTTCACATGACATTCTCCAGGCTGCTGTGGACACAGGGGTACCCCTCGAGATCAATGGCCTGGGTCTAAGAAAAATACCTAAGCAGACGTCTGAAGGCCCTAGACCCCAATACCCTTGGATCCCTTTTTGGGAGATAGCCCAAGAGTATCCAATCAAGGTCATTTGTAATTCAGATGCTCATCATCCAAAAGATGTAGCGGGGAAATTAGGTGAGACAGAACAACTGGCTAGAAGATTTAATCTAAATTTAATAGAGGAACTGCCTATTTAAGCTTCAAAAGCCTTGATCTTGAGGAGTTTTTTTTTCAATTATTTCTGAATGTGCAACTCTCGTAGATCAAGATAATGTAATGACCAATTGTGAATCTTCTTACAAATATTTAGTCTATTTGAACGAACTGAGAGATCCTCATCCATCACCATGACCTTTTCAAAAAATCTCTCAATCTTTGACTCTAGAGATATCACCTGATTGACAAAGTTCGAACTTCCCTGATCGTCATTTCTCAATTGCTGGGCAGCATCCCAAAGGTCTTTTTCAGCATCACCTCTGAAATTTTCTGAATTTACTTCATTCAAATCAGCATCTAAATTCTTTGCCCAAATATTGAGAGGTCTTTGGAGTGCTTCGAGCGCTCCTTTGAATGCTTCATTTTTTAATTCTCTCATCAACTGTTCCCCAAGTTTCAACTGTGAAGCTGGAGCTAAACGGCCCTTCTCTAAAGCTAGAATCACATCTGTAGGAAGCCCATATTGATCTTGAAGCAAATACCTTTGTCTTTGTTGAAGAAATTCTAGTAATTGATTTTGAAGGGTTGACCAGTCCAGTTCGAGAGACTGTTGATCTTTTAATACTTTTAATGATTGATCGATCAGGTAATTCAGACTGAACGGCAAATTCAGTCCCAAGATCAGTTGAAGGACTCCTTGTGCGGCTCGACGCAATGCAAAGGGATCAGCCGCACCTTTGGGAATTTTCCCCAGTGAAAAAGCAACTGATAACGAATCAATTCGATCAGCTAGTGCAACTGGCCAGGTAATAGGGTCTTGAGGCAGTTGATCCTCTGCATTTCCTGGCAAGTAGTGTTCTCTTATCCCTCTACAAACCTTTTCAGGCTCTCCCCAAATTGATGCGTACCTCTCTCCCATGATGCCCTGCAATTCAGGGAATTCATAAACCATTTGCGTTTGCAAATCGAACTTACAGAGTTTTGCAACTCTTTTTGCCTCTTCCTGATCTTTTTGGTCTGGCAAAAGATCTTTAGAGAATTTTTCAGTCAACAACTGAATTCTCTCTGTACGATCTTGTTGACTGCCTCTTTCAGGGAAGAAGATCGCATTAGCTGCTTTTTTTTCAAAATCAACCAAAGCTACTTTTTGGTCTTCCTGATAGAAGAAGCGGGCATCACTCAGTCTGGCCCTGATTACCCTTTCATTTCCCTGCCGCACAGTTTCCAAACCGTGCACGTTACCGTTTCTGACGGTAATGAAGTACGGCAGAAGATTGGTGCCATCCTTTTCATAGACAGGGAAATACCGCTGGTGAACTGCCATCGATGTCACAAGAACCTCGTTGGGCAATTCCAAAAAAGCTTTTTCAAAACTTCCAACCAAGGCCGTTGGCCATTCTACTAAATTTGTCACTTCCATCAGCAGTGATGGATCAATTTCAACACGCCATTTGTATTTGTTCTCTAGATCATGGATTTGTTCTTTAATTCTTTCACAACGCTTTGAGACTGAAGCGATCACCCATTGGTCTCTGAGTTTACTCTCATATTCGGCTGCTTGATCAATGGTAAAAAAGTCTTTGCTAAGAAATCGATGTCCACGGCTTTGATTGCTGCTTATCACCATTTCGAGTTCGACTGGGATAATTTCACCATTCCATAGGCAAGTTAACCAACGGATTGGGCGGACAAAGCGTTGACGGTAAGATCCCCAACGCATATTTTTTGGGAAACGCAGACCATGAATCCATCCCAAAATCGATGCTTCTAGGATTTCCTTCGTTGGTCTTCCCTCTAAATGATTGATAGCATAAAGATATTCCTTGCCTGAAAAATCTCGAACTTCTAGTTTTTCAGGATCAATCCTATTTTTCTTTGCAAATCCAATAGCAGCCTGTTTCCATTGGCCCTTATCATCTTTGGCCATTTCAACGGGTGGTCCCTTGACTTCCTCAATTCGATTAGCTTGTGATGCCGGCAAATTACGGACAAGCAGTCCAAATCGCCTTGGCGTCCCAAAAACCTCAATTTGACCACTCAAATTTTGTTGTTGGAGGGTTTTTGCAACAAGTTCTCTGAGTTGTTCAATTGAGGGTTGGACCATCGAAGCAGGAACTTCCTCGAGCCCAATTTCCAGTAAGAATGAGTTCACACCGCCTCCTTGGGCGCTAGCTGTTCAACCCAAAGCTCAGCCGCAGAGCGATCTTGCATCAGAGGAAAACCTAGTTTTCGTCTTTCCTCTAGAAACAATTTGCAAACCCGTTGTGCCAGGGACCTCACTCGGCCGATATAGCCAGCTCGTGCTGAGACACTAATCGCTCCACCAGCATCTAAAAGATTGAACGTATGTGAACACTTCAACACATAATCAAAAGCTGGGAACACGAGGTTGCTTTCTAGTGCTCTCCCTGATTCCTGCTCGTACTCATCAAACCAGCGAATCAATTGGTCTGCATCTGCAATTTCGAAAGTATATTTCGAGTGCTCATATTCGGGATGTTTGAAAATCGCTCCGTAGCTTACACCCTCCGTGAACTCAATGTCGAAAACGTCCTCTTTATTTTGAAGATACGTTGCCAAGCGTTCCAAACCGTAAGTTAACTCAGCTGCAACTGGTTGGCACTCAAGTCCGCCGACTTGCTGAAAATAGGTGAACTGGGTCACCTCCATCCCATCAAGCCAGACTTCCCATCCCAGTCCCCAAGCTCCCAGAGTGGGCGCTTCCCAATTGTCCTCAACGAAACGTATATCATGTTCCAGTGGATCAATCCCAAGGCGATACAATGAATCCAAGTACAATTCCTGAACATTTGACGGAGACGGCTTCAGGATGACTTGATATTGATGATGTTGATACAGCCGATTTGGATTTTCTCCGTATCTACCATCGGCAGGCCTCCTTGAAGGCTCTACGTAAGCAACATTCCACTCTTCAGGACCGAGAGTACGAAGAGTCGTCATCGGATTCATCGTACCCGCCCCTGTCTCGATGTCATACGGGTTCATCAATAAGCAACCCTGCTCGTTCCAAAATTGGTGCAGAGTCATGATGATGTCCTGTAAAGTGGGAGCTTTTTTCATTCAGTTTTAAAAAGTAGTGGTGTTATTCTTCGAGGATCAAACAACATCATCTCCAGCACCTGCCATGATGAGTTTCCCCTCCTCTTCTAGCTTCTTCACAATTTTAATGATTTTCTGCTGAGCAGACTCTACGTCAGAGACCTTGACTGGGCCCATATTTTCAAGGTCATCATTTAACATTTCTGCAGCTCTCGTCGACATTGACTTCATGATCAATTCACGGACAGCATCGCTTGCAGTCTTGAGCGCCATTGCCAAATCAGCTTTATCTACATCCTTGAGAACTGTCTGCATTTGCTTACTATCAATCAAGGTCAGATCCTCAAAGGTGAACATCAATTCACGTATTTTTTCAGCCAGATCTGGATTCGATTCCTCGATTGTTGAAAGGATTCTCGTCTCTGAGGCCTTGTCAATAGAATTGAGAATCTCGGCAACAGGTGCAACACCTCCGACTTTGGTCACCATGCTACCAGCTTGCTTCATTTCATCTGAGAGAACCTCGTTTAGTTCGTTTACTACCCCTGGAGGAATGCTGTCTAGAGAGGCAATTCTGTAGACAACATCGGCCTGTAAGTTTTCTGGCAAGGTTCTGAGCACCCCTGCTGCTTGGTCAATATTTGTTAAATAGGAAATGATAAGAGCAATGGTCTGGGGATGTTCCGTGCGGATGTAATTTGAAATCATTACTGGATCCATATATTGCAAAGCATCCAATCCTACATCTTGATCAGACGCATTCATCGACCCAGTCAATTCCTTGGCTTTTTCTGCTCCCAGAGCAGCATTCAGAGCATTTTTAACGAAGTCTGGTGAAGCCATTAAGTCTCCACCACCTCCGTCTGAAATGGACTGCCTGTAAAATTCTTCTAATACCTGATCCAGTTCCTCCGAAGAAATGTCATTGAATCGAGTCATGTAGTAGCCGACTTGCTGAATCTCGGCTTCTTCCAAATTCTTCATGACTTCTGCTGCTCCTTCCTCACCTAGCGCCAGTAAAAGGATTGCAGCTTTTTTTGGACCTGTGAGCTTACCTACGGCCATTCAACCTCCATGTCTTGGCGTAAAAAATAAAACCACTTTCCAAGTGGCATTTTCAAAAAATTTTCAAAGATTCTCTGAGTAAAGAATCTGCACTCCAAACTCAAAAAGGGAAAGCCAGTTCCCTTTTTTTGGGCCCACTAGGGGGCACAACTACTGCATTTTGTGGCCAATTCAATCAAGAATTATTGGTTTCACATGCGATTATTACTACTGATTCTACTTTTTTGCAATCTCTCGAGTAACCTGCTCGCTCAATCCTATGATACCAACTACTCGGAATTACGCCGACCTGGACAAGCTGTGAGAAATCTTGGCATGGGGAATACTGGTGTAGCCCTCAGTGCCGATGAAAATGCCCTCTACTACAATCCAGCAGGTTTGGGAAATGTTGATAGCTTGATGTTAAATCTCAGCTTCTTATTGGAAATACCAGCGATCAGTGAATTGCAAGAAAGCCAAGAAAAACTGAATGACGGTGCTTCAGTCTCAATAGACCTACTTCACATAAGATCCCTCAATTCCTTCAGCTTTATCATGCCTTTTGGAGATTGGCTAACCATCGGCGCAATCTACTCGTTGGAATTCACTTACGATTTTTCAGTTGTCCTGGATCAGTCTGGGGCAAATGAAACAGAAAAAGCTATCAATACCATCAATAACAGCACCATTGGATTCGGTTTGAGAGAAGATGGGATAATCAGATACGGTTTTGCCTTTGCTCCAGGTGAAGGTCAGTGGGTGTGGGGT
>WTIF01000176.1 GCA_011522845.1 Deltaproteobacteria bacterium | reverse complement strand
GCCTTGGCGATTGACCGTCAACCTTTCTCTGCCTCAATCACCCAGCAGCTGTCAAATCACCCAAATATCGCACTGCTACGAGAGGAAGTTGAAGATCTTGGCAAGCTGTTGGAGCACTATGCTGCAGTCCTTGTAGCTACCGGCCCGCTGACCTCCGATGCTCTGAGTGAATCACTACAGCAGTTGATCGGGATCGGGCATCTCTCCTTTTATGATGCAATTGCTCCAGTAGTGACAGCTGAATCCATCAACTCTCAGGTGGCTTTTCGGGCGTCTCGCTATGACAAGGGAGAGGCTGATTATCTCAACTGTCCGTTCTCTCAGCAGCAATATGAAGATTTTGTGGCAGCCATCCTGGCAGCGGACAAGGTGCCGATGCACCAGTTTGAGGATGTGCGACCCTTCGAAGGCTGCCTACCTATCGAAGTAATGGCGGAGCGAGGGCTCGACACCCTGCGCTTTGGCCCACTGAAACCAGTAGGACTACCCCATCCAGAAACTGGAGAACAATTCCACGCCGTTGTTCAATTACGCCAGGAAAACGCACTTGGAACCCTCTACAACCTGGTTGGCTTCCAAACGAAAATGACCTGGACCGCACAACAACAAATTTTTCGAACGATTCCAGGATTAGAAGAAGCTGAATTTGTCCGCTTGGGTTCCATTCATCGCAACACTTTCCTGAACAGTCCCAAATTGCTGAACAGCCGGCTGCAGTTGCAGCAAGAGCCCAGGTTGTTCTTTGCTGGTCAATTGACCGGAGTGGAGGGTTACACAGAATCAACTTCGATGGGATTGGCTGCTGCCTATTTCCTACACCACGAACTCCAGGGAGACTCACTCCCAGAGTTGCCCGGCACCACGATGATGGGAGGCCTGATTCGTTACCTGACCACTACTGATCCCAAGCACTTCCAACCAATGAACGCCAATTTTGGTCTACTGGAACCCCCTCAGCAACGCATTCCCAAGCCCCAGCGTAAAGCTTGGCTGGCTGAACGAGCCATGAGAGAGCTGCAGCAGTGGCGGGAGTCCTGTGAACTTGGAACCTCAGTGACTGCTGTATGACTTGGTTCGAAGCTTCGATTTTAGGGCTGGTGCAAGGACTGACAGAATTCTTACCGATCAGCAGTACTGCCCACTTACGGATTGTCCCAGAATTGCTGGGCTGGGAAGATCCCGGTGCAGCTTTCTCTGCCGTGATCCAGCTGGGAACCCTGCTGGCGGTCCTGCTGTACTTCCGCAAAGACGTACTGGAATTAGCCACTGCTGCCTTGCGAAGTCTCTGGAATCGAAACCTGATGGAGACCCCCAGTTCTCGACTTGCCTGGGCAATCGCTGTTGGGAATCTACCAATCATTGTGCTGGGCCTGGGATTCAAGGATTTCATCGAGACAGATGCCCGGAGCCTCTGGATCATTGGAGGAGCGCTGATTCTCTTGGGCGTGGGACTCTACGCTGCGGAACGCTTCGCCTCTGGCAGTCGTGATGCCAGCCAGCTGAGCTTTCGGCAAATTCAATGGATCGGACTTTGTCAGGCCTTGGCCTTGATTCCGGGTTGCTCCCGCTCTGGTTCTACCATCATGGGGGGTCTGCTCGTGGGCATGGATCGAGCGGAGGCAGCTCGGTTTTCTTTTCTGCTGGGCTTACCTGCCATCCTGGGAAGTGGACTTTTTCAACTCAAGGCGCTTGCAGAAACAGGGTTGGGAGAATCTGGGCTCCTCAATATCGGTCTCGGCGTATTCTTCGCATTTCTGAGTGGCTATCTTTCTATTGAATTCCTGCTGCGCTTTCTGCGGCACTATGGCACTCTGCTGTTTGTGATCTATCGTATTTTGCTGGGAACAGTCGTCCTGTTCCTGGCTGTCTAAGAGAGAAGACCGATGTCCATCATGCGTATGCTGCTGTTGTTGGGCCTGACTCTGGGCGCCTGCACAACTTTCAATCAGGAAAACTACACGGAGTGCCTACCTCTGGTCGAAATCGATCGCCAAGCAGCCCGAGCGCAGAAAGATTATAGCTACGATGCTGTCAATTTCAGCTACTGTCGTGCCCCTGCTCGCTACAAAAATCAATTGGAAGAAGAGTGAGCAAAAAATGGTATCATTTGTGGAATAATCTGTTTGCCCTTTGAAATCCGATTTGTTAGGTTGCCCGCAGTACAGAGAATTTAGTTACTTCCACGACAAACTGTTCTTTGGTGAAGACACTCAATCTTCTCCCAGCTATTGAGCAGGTGGAACCATTGTGAATCCGTCTTTCGGATTTTTCTTTCTTCTCTCATCGAAGAATTTGCCAACAGGAGAACTCATGAAGTTGAAGAACTTGTTTGCCGCTGGTGCTGCAGTTGTTCTGGGCTTAGGTCTGGCTGCTAGCGTACAAGCCGCCGGTGATCCAGCCAAAGGTCAGGCTCTTTACGCAACCTGTGCTTCCTGCCATGGAGCCAATGGAGAAGGCAACCAAGCCCTCAATGCTCCAGCCATTGCCGGACAGCAAGACTGGTATCTGACCCGACAGTTGAAGAACTACCAGGATGGTATTCGTGGAACCCACGCCAAGGACGTTTACGGTATGCAAATGCGTCCAATGTCGATGGTGGTGATGGGTGATGACAAGGTTGCGGACGTAGTGGCCTACATCACCAGCCTGCCAGACCCAGGAAATACAGCCGTCACGTTAGGTGGTGACCCTGCTGCTGGTCAGGCCAACTACATGGTGTGTGCTTCCTGCCACGGGATGAAGGGAGAAGGAAATCAAGCTCTCAATTCGCCAAGAATAGCCGGACAATTTGACTGGTATACTCATCGCCAGTTGATGAATTGGAAAAATGGAATCCGTGGTACTCATCCAAAAGATATGTACGGCGCTCAAATGGTCGGCATGGCTGCCACGCTGCCTGACGAAAATGCCGTTAAGAACGTTTCCGCTTACATCGCTAACCTGAAGTAAGCTACACTTCTGATTTCCGGATCTCGCCTTGGGGATCCGGATCTTCCCACCTATCCAATCATTTGTTCTCCTGACATCCTGCTACTACTGATTCCCCGCTTGTTCTGATACTTCTGCTCCGCTATCATTTCGCTCTTTGTCCATTGCTCCATTTTGTTTTCTCTGAAGAGGTTCCCCATGAGTGATTCCCCGAAATCATCCGGTCACCGCAAGTATTCTTCTCAAGTCACTGAAGGCATTGAACGCGCTGCCAGTCGAGGCATGCTGTACGGTGTTGGCTTCCAAAAGTCTGATTTTCAAAAGTCCCAGATTGGCATCGCTTCGACTTGGGGCATGGTCACTCCGTGTAACATGCACATCAACCGTCTGGCAGAGGATGCAGCCCGAGGCGTAGAGGACGCCGGAGGCAAGGCCATGCAGTTCAATACGATCACGATCAGTGATGGCATTTCGATGGGAACCGAAGGCATGAAGTACTCCCTGGTTTCCCGGGAAGTGATCGCAGATTCGATTGAAACCGTGATTGGCTGCCAAGCCTACGATGGACTCGTTGCCATCGGTGGTTGCGATAAGAATATGCCCGGCTGCATGATCGCTTTGGCTCGATTGAATCGTCCTGCGATCTTCGTTTATGGCGGCACCATCATGCCAGGGCGAGTGAACGACAAGAACGCTGACATCGTCACGATCTTTGAGGCTGTTGGACAACGCGCCTCCAACAACATCAGTGATGAACAATTGGAAGAGATTGAATCCAAGTCGATTCCTGGTGCGGGTTCTTGTGGGGGAATGTACACAGCCAACACGATGGCTTCCGCAATTGAAGCAATGGGGATGAGCCTACCGAACAGCTCCGCCATGGCAGCCATTTCTCCAGAAAAAGCCGAGGACTGTTTCCGTTCCGGAATTGCAGTACAAAAATTGGTTGAGCGCAACATCTGTCCACGCGACATTATGACCAAGAAGGCTTTTGAAAATGCAATCACGGTTGTGACAGCTCTTGGTGGCTCAACCAATGCGGTATTGCATCTGCTGGCGATGGCACATGCTGCGGAAGTGGATTTGACCCTGGAAGACTTTCAGCGGATCGGAGCCAAAACCCCAGTACTGGCCGACCTAAGACCCAGCGGTCGCTTCCTGATGGTCGATCTGGTCAACATTGGGGGCCTACAACCACTGCTCAAGCGTCTATTGAACGCGGGTATGTTACACGGCGACTGTATGACAGTCACCGGCAAAACCATGGAAGAAAATCTGGAAGGGATCGAAGACTATCCAGCAGGCCAGGAAGTTGTGATGCCCTTCGACAAACCGATCAAGCCCAATGGACATTTGGTCATTTTACGTGGGAATCTGGCTCCAGAAGGTGCGGTTGCCAAGATCTCCGGTAAAGAAGGCCTCCGTTTCTCAGGAACCGCTCGGGTCTTTGATTCTGAGGAAGAAGCTCTTCGGCGAATCCTGGATGGAACGGTCATCAAGGGGGATGTGATTGTCATTCGTTACGAAGGCCCACGTGGTGCTCCAGGAATGCGTGAGATGCTCTCACCCACATCCGCCATCATGGGCCGTGGACTTGGTAAGGAGGTAGCCCTGATCACTGACGGACGCTTCTCCGGAGGAAGTCACGGTTTTGTGATCGGCCATGTTACTCCAGAAGCGTACGCTGGAGGTCCTCTAGCCATCGTGCAGGATGGTGATCCGATCACCATTGACGCTGAAAACTGCCAACTCAACCTGGATCTGCCAGAAGCAGAAATTCAGCGACGCCTACAGAACTGGCAAACACCCGCACCAAGATATGAACGTGGTGTCTTGGCCAAATATGCTCGCAGTGTCAGTTCAGCCTCTCTGGGTGCTGTTACTGATCTCTAGACCTAATCTTCACGCAGCTGGAGGGGTTATCCACTCATCCGGCTGTATCTTCCTTCGCTCATTCTCCTACAAATGTCTTCCCTGCCACACCTCGTGCTGGGAACCAGTGGTCATGTCGATCATGGCAAGACCACACTGGTTCAGGCACTGACCGGTATCGATACAGATCGCCTAGCCGAAGAAAAACGTCGGGGCATTACAATCGATTTAGGCTTTGCCCACATGGAATTAGAAAGTATTCGGATCGCTTTCGTTGACGTCCCTGGGCACGAACGCTTTGTTCATAACATGCTGGCTGGAATCAGCGGATTGGATGCAGTGCTCCTTGTCATCGCGGCAGATGAAGGAGTGATGCCCCAAACTCGAGAGCATCTGCATATCTGCCGATTATTGGGAGTCCAGCGTGGACTGTTGGTGCTGACCCGGTGCGATAAGGTGGATGATCCAGAAATGCTGGATCTCTGTGCTGATGAGGTTCGTGAGTTGGTAAAAGACACATTCCTGGCTGAGGCGCCACTGCTCCGGACCTCTGCCAAAACCGGGGAAGGTCTGGATGAACTGCGAAACGCTCTGCTGCAAATCGCCTCTGAGACCCAACGTACAAACAGTGACCGTTCCTTCCGGCTGGATGTGGATCGATCTTTTGGCATCAAAGGATTTGGAACCGTTGTCACAGGAACCGTTCGCAGCGGGAACCTGAAACTGGAAGAAGAAGTGTGGCAATGGCCACTACAAAACCCACGGCGTATACGCAGTCTGCAAGTTCATGGAACCCCAGTGGAACAAATCTGGGCTGGCGAACGAGCCGCAATCAATCTATCCCAGATTTCTGTTGAAGAAATCCAGCGGGGTGATCAATTGGCAGCCGCTAACTCCTTGCTGACTTCTTACTTGCTCGATGGGGAACTCGAAGTACTGGAAGATCTATCATCCCCTTTGCGTCATCGGGAAAGAGTGCAGCTGCATCTTGGCAGCGCGTCAGTTCCTGCACGCTTGATCCCCTTGGAAGAAGGCCAACTAGCTCCTGGAGAAACCGGGCTGGTTCAACTCCGTCTCGAACGAGAATTGAGCAGTCGACATGGTGATCGATTTTTGATTCGAGGCAGAAGCCCCTTGCGTACTTTGGGAGGGGGAACTGTGCTCGATGCTGCACCAAACAAATCACGCAGATTGCGGCAAGAGCGGGCACAGCGGTTGCGTCAATTGAGTCAGGGCTCACTCTCTGAACAGATTCAGTCTGCTACCTGGCTTCAAGGACTCCGTGGGACTGGCCTAGCAGAGTTGGCACTGAGAACCCCTGGATCAGCCAAGGCTCTCCAGAAAGAGGTCGCTGGCTTGCTGAGCCGACAAGTGCTGGTACAGGCCGGTCAACCCCAGGCTTTGTTGTTCCATCCAGAACATCTGGAACGTGTTGGGCGTTTTGTACAGCGTCAACTGGAGCAACAACACCAGGAATTTCCTGAGCGTGAGGGACTACCCATAGCTGCCTTGCAGGGGAAATTACAGCGTATCTTTCCCCTAACTGGAGTAAGCGAAGGACTGCTAAAATTTTTTGAACGCCAACAACTTTGCAGTCGTCGTGGTGAATTCTATGCCTTGCCTAGTCACCAAGCCCAGCAGGGAAAAGCAGCTGTCACTCAGCTGGAGGCTTTGCTTGAATTACTGAAAGGGGGTGGCTTTCAACCGTTACGACAAACACAACTACTGGAACAAGCTGGCTTGGACGAGCGAACGGCCCTGCCCCTGCTCAAGCAGGCAGCTTTTCACAAGCAGCTGGTTCGAGTTGCTGAGGATCTCTGGTACTTGCCTCCACAACTGGAGCGCTTCCGTGAGCAGTTACAACAGTGGTTTTCCACTCATGAGACAATCAGCGTGATTGAGTGCAAGGAGTTGCTACAGACTGGACGCCGGCATGCGCTGGAGCTTCTGGAGTATGCGGATCGTCAGTATTGGACACGACGGATTGACAATCATCGGGTTCCTGCAAAACTATTGCACTGAAGGCTGTTTCACGTAAGATCCACTATTCTTATGAGGTTTCGAATGCAATGGCTCGCACCCCAATCTCGCTTTCTGCTCAAAAACTTGTTCAAACGCAACTATGATCACCTGCGACCCAGCGCACAGAAGACAATCAATTGGACCGTTCTGGGCGTGGATGTCGCGGCCATCTGGTTGCTCCTGTCAATGCTATAAACTCCTACTGCTTGTTCTGCTCTGGTTCGCCGGCACTGGCTCTCTTGCAGCACAAAGTCTGCTGAGCCAGCCACAGGAACTAGAGCAAGGTCTGCGACAGCTTTTTCCTCCGATCTCTGCTTCTGCTACATCAGCTGTTACTGCCCAAAGCGAACAGTCTTCATCTGGTGCAGTGTTTCCCTACCGCTACAGGGGGAACATCCCAGAGCTGGACGCTTTGCTACCAGCAGATCCAGAATCGGCTGCGGAAGAATTGATTCGCCAACAAGCCTTGTTGCCAGAGGAAGAGAAAGAATACTACCGCTTGCGAATCGGGGCTGCTCAAACAGATCGCTCGAACGTAGACAGCTTCGCAAAAGCCTTTCTCTCTCACTATCCTCGTAGTCGCTACCGTGATCAGGTTTTTTTACTCTGGTTGGAGCAAAGCCCGGTCTGGACACCGACCTTGGAAGCCGCAGCATCTATTTTTGTGCAGGATGCTGATTCTCAGCAACTACGCTACTACTGGTCACTACGTGGCCGAACTGCGGAAAATCAGGGGAATCTAGCCGAGGCCTTACGCTATCGCCTGGAGGAAGCACGCCTACTGGATAATGAGCAACAAAAAGAATTCAATAAAACCTTGGAGAGTCTGTTTGAAAAAATCTCCAATTCTCGTGTGCTTGAGCAATTCAGTAATGAGTTTGCTGACGTTCCCTTTATTCAGCAGGCACTCCCCCAACTACGCCTGGAAAGACTTGTAAAGGAGAGGAATTATGCAGAGGGACTCTTGCTCTGTGAGCAGCTACTGCAGGAAGCCAACCTGAAGGGAGATCGTACAGAGATCCTGCGCCTGGAGAACTTGCAGGAGTTCCTGCGACGTCGTGCTCAACTCAAACCCTATCGAGTTGGTGTGCTGCTGCCGTTGACGACGACCATTCCTACCGCAGCACGCCTGACACAGCAGACGATTGAAGGATTGCGGCTAGCTTTACAAGAAGCTCCTCCCCTCCCCAAGGACACCTACACTGTAGAGCCCACAGAGCCTTTGGTTGACAACCTCACGAAATCAACTCCAGCTGACAATACCAGCGTGACCACGGAAGCAGAAATGTTGGCTGCCACTTCGACCGACAATATCACTCCTGTGAATGATTTCGCAGATCCAGTGACATTTTCTCGGATGGACAATCAGACTGCTCCTCAGCCAGACAATCAAACAGAGATCATCAAGGCAGAGCCCCTACAACTTCCCCTACCACCTCGGTGGGAATTTGTGTTCCGTGACACGAAACTGGATCCTGATACTACTCGGCAGGGCTTCCGTGAATTGGTAGAGGATGAGCATGTGATGGCGGTCATTGGCCCACTGGCCCGCAGAACCTCTGAAGCAGCAGCGGCGGAAGCGGAAGCATTAAAAGTACCGATGATTTCACTCTCGGTGACAACTAGTATCGCTGATCTGGGGGACTATGTTTTCCGCAACAACATCAGTTGGGAACAAGAAGTAGAAGCGCTGCTGGATTACGCCACTGAGTACCTACAGGCACGCCGCTTTGTTGTGCTCTATCCAGACAGTCGGGAGGGACGTGAGAAACTAAGAGTCTTCTGGGAACAAGCCAGAGCGATTGGTGCCCAAATTCAGAATATTCAGCGCTACGAAAACAGCCAGAAGAGCTTCGTAGATGAGTTTGAGTCTTTCACCGGTATCCGTCGCTATCGAACTGATGAAGAAGATGCCCTGATTGAAGAACAAAAAGATCGTGGAATACCGGAGCAGAACTTTGACGCAATCTTCCTGATTGCAGGTGACCAGACCCAGGACCTGGAGATTATCTTCCCCTATCTGGAAGTTTACGGTCTCGAAGATTCTCTGATTCTGGGCGACAGCGGCTGGAACAATCCTCTGCTGCTCTTTGCCCCCAAACGGGAAACCATCCGTCAGGCTGTCTTCACTGATAGTTTCTTTCCTCACAGTGAAGCCCAAGAGGTACAGCACTTTGTCGCAGAGCACGAGCGGTTCTTCTATCGCTATCAAGGATATGTTGGTCCCACTGCTTACACAGCCTATGCGTACGATACCGCCAAGCTGTTGCTGCAACTGCTGACTCAACCTGCGAACCAAGATCCGGATGCTCTGAGGGAGGCCTTGCTGAAACAACCACCCACTCAAGGAGTCACCGGGCGCTTTGAATTCCAGCCTAATGGGGAGGTCTGGCACCAAATGAACTTCTGGACGATGGGTCGAGACCGTTTCGTCCCAATTTCTCTGCCTACTGCGGAAGACTGATGCAAGAATTGACTGTAAATCTACCCGGTCGAAGTTACCAAATCACCATTGGAACCAACCACTGGTCTGCATCTTTGACCAAAATACTCCAGGAGCGGAACGCTCGCCAAGTAGTTGTGGTGACCAATGATGCTTTACAACGGCTGTATCCAGACCTGCTCGCTACGGAACTTCAACAAAATGGTTTTGAGACTGCGACCTGTGTAATCCCGGATGGGGAGCAACACAAAACCCTCGCCGACCTGACAAGCATTTATGACTTCCTGCTGGAACGCTCTGCCAACCGAAAGACCTGGTTGATCGCCTTCGGAGGTGGGGTGATTGGAGACATGACTGGTTTTGCCGCCGGAACTTTCATGCGTGGTATTCCCTTCGTACAGGTTCCGACTACCCTGCTTGCCAATGTAGACAGCAGTGTTGGAGGTAAAACTGCCGTCAATCATCCGCTAGGCAAAAACATGATTGGCGTCTTCAAACAACCAGAGTACGTCTGTATTGATTTAGAATTTCTCAAGACGTTGCCGATTCGAGAGTTGCGGGCGGGTTACTTTGAACTCGCCAAACATGGACTGATCCACGACCGTTCGCTCTTCGAATTCCTACAACAGCAAACGCTGGAACCACTGGATTTTGAATTTCTTGAAGAAGCCGTCACCCGATCCTGTGACGTCAAGCGTCGGGTTGTCGAAGAGGATGAGCACGAAACCGGACTACGGGCCACGCTAAACTTTGGCCACACTCTGGGACACCTGATTGAAACCCACGCCGGCTACGGACAGTGGCTGCACGGGGAGGCCGTTGGTACTGGAATGCTCTTTGCGACCTATGTGTCCTGGCAAGAAGGTCACCTGACCGAAGAAAATTATCAACGCATCCGTGACTTTCTGTTGCCCCTGCTTCCCGAGGTCACCCTACCACAGCTGGACGCTATGGCGTTCAGAGCCTTGCTACTTCACGACAAGAAAGCCGAGAACCAGGCTGTCAATTTCATCCTGTTACGCAGTTTGGGGGAATGTTTCATTCAGCGTCAAATGTCTGTTGAAACGCTTTGGGAGCACTTCGGCCGCTTCCTGGAAACCTTTCCTCGGGCCTGCCGCCTTGCGGCTTGAGTTGGCCACTTCACATTGACTAGAGATTCCGCATGGAGCTGCTCGAAAGCCGCATCTATACCTTCGTTGATTCGACCAAACGCTTCGCCTTTTATTTCCTAGAAGGACAGCAACTGATCCAGGAACTAGCCTTGATCCATCCTCTGCAGGGAGGTGGCTTTGCTTACTTCCGGGATGTTGTGCTGAGTTTCATGCCGATGCTGGCTTTGCTCAAGCACGGAGAACAGCTTGGCTTGTACCTCGACGCTGAAGATCCGTATCTTCGGGTGAAACTCGAAATCACAGCAGGTGGACATGTTCGTTGCTTGCTGATGCCAGAAGACCTCAAAGAGTTTCCAGAGCGCATCACGGGCATTGTCCGGGTGCGCAAGAGCTTCCAGAATGCCAAGGAGCCCTACAATTCAATCATTGAAGTCAACGGAGTTTCTCTACGTAACATCATCAATCAGGTGTTAGAGCGCTCCTACCAGTTCAATAGCCTGGTACGGATTTCCCAAAATAGTGATCAGAGCTATCTAGTTCTGCAGCTGCCTGGGCTGCCAGGAGATACGGAGATTGATCATTCCAGCGAAGCCTTGCTGCACTGTGACGAACTCTACGGACCACGCCTAGCGGACCTGATGAATCGTGGACTACAGCAACCTGAAGAACTCGCCGTCTACTTCCAGGAATTACAGTTCCAGCCAATGGGAGCCCGCACGGTTCAGTATCACTGTAATTGCTCCCAGGAACGCATGCTGGCAAACCTCCAGTCACTCTATATCAACGAAGGAGAAGCTCTCTTTGAACCGGGTCAGGCACACCTGGAAGTTACCTGCGAATACTGCAAGAGTCGCTTTGAAATTGCCCGGACAGAGATTGAAGCCATCTCACCGCTCTACAACTGAGCCTCCATGCCGCTAGCTTTGATCGAACGCTGGCAGAAAAATCCGATCCACCAGGCGCTGGCCCAGCATCCCTACCGTGAATATGTACTCAGCAATATCCCCAACCTGCTGGGACTCTGGATACAACGCACTACCGTTGGTTGGCTCACCTGGGAGATGACCCATTCCGGTTTCTGGCTGGGAGCGATTTCAATGGCTGAACTGGCCCCCTCCCTGCTGCTGGCCCCTATAGCAGGTGTCTTTGCAGACCGCTACAGCCGCATCAAGGTACTTCGAATTACCCAGGGACTGATTTTTCTCCAAGCCTTGCTGTTCTGCCTGCTGTTGCTCAATAATTTACTAACCCTCCCTGTTTTACTTGGTCTGGTTTTGCTGCAGGGGGTAGTCACGAGCTTTGCTCAGCCTTCACGGATGGCGCTGGTCTCTTCAATGGTTCCTCGCCAACACCTAACATCCGCTGTTTCACTCAACGCAATCATCTTCAACCTGGCAAGATTTCTTGGGCCCATGCTGGCGGGAGCTGGGCTGGTATGGCTGAGTCCAACCATTTTATTGGGCTGTAGCGCAACCGGCTACTGCTGGTTCTGGGGAGTACTGTGGTATTTAAAGATTCAGGAAGAGCACGTAGAGCAGGTTCGGCAAACTGTACCAACCAGCCTGATTCAAAGCATCCGCGCAGGCTTGCACTATGCTCGTCAACATCCCTTGCTCGGGCCTTGGTTAGCTATTTTTATCATACTCTGCCTTGGCGTTCGACAACTTGCAGAACTACTACCGGGAGTCTCGGATCTGCTGTTTCACCAAGGAGTCGAGGGATTGGCTTTGCTCTCTTCTGGGCTGGGACTTGGAGCCGTTGCTGGTAGCCTCTGGATGAGTCAGCAACCTCACGAAGCGCTACCAAGAATTTTTCGCTTTTCGGCCTGGGGTTTATGTTTGCTGCTAGTCATTCTCTCTTGGAGTCCATCGTTTGTGCTTGCGGTGATCGTTGTAGCGGGATGTGGTTTGCTGCTGATGGTGAGTGGCATCTCCACCCAGACCATGCTGCAGTTGGAGGTGGAGCCACAGTTCCGTGGGCGCCTGCTCAGTCTTTATGGCCTGGTTCTTCGGGGAGGGCCAGCTTCGGTGCTTTGTTGGTTGGGACCACAGCTGACTGGATCGGGTTGGAATGGCCCCTGACGATTGCTGCGGCCTTAACGGGTTTGGTACTCTGGCGCATGCAGGCTCAGGTTCCCAATGATACCACTCAGCCTCCTGGAAAAATGTCCTTCATCACAACACCACCCTCATCACCTGCATGATTCCTCGTTCTGATTCAACTCTATCCCGAAGAAGACTTCGTTATGACCATACAACGTTCATATCACCCTCTGTTTCCTCTCAAGTATGGCTGTAATCCACATCAGCAACCAGCAGCCCTGCTAT
>WTIF01000187.1 GCA_011522845.1 Deltaproteobacteria bacterium | reverse complement strand
TTCGAAGCGTTTCCAGATCAAATGACTGCAACAAGATGGCTTCCTCATCTCTGGGTGCGGTTTGTAGAAGCTCACCCATTGAGCCTGCAATGAATGAAGAACCATAAAAACTAAGCGTGTATACTTCGCCAGTCTCCACCCCTACTCGATTGGCTGCGATCACTGGGACCATATTGGCGGCTGCATGGCCCTGCATAACTCGCATCCAGTGCGCTTGAGAGTCCCATTCTGGAGCTAAGGGTTCAGAACCAATCGCTGTTGGATAGAGCAAGATCTCAGCTCCTTTGAGCACCATGCAACGCGCAGCTTCTGGAAACCACTGATCCCAACAAATACCGACCCCCACACATCCATATCTGGTCATCCAGATTCGAAAACCTGTATCCCCAGGTGAGAAGTAGAACTTTTCTTGGTATCCAGGGCCATCAGGAATATGTGACTTTCGATAAAGACCCAACAACTCACCATCGGCATCAATCATCGCCAAGGAATTGAAAAATACAGGTCCGGCCTTTTCAAAAAAACTAACGGGCAGAACCACAGCTAATTCACGAGCAAGCTGCTGCATCCGGATCAGTGTTGGATGATTGGTCACAGGATGCGCTCGGTCAAAATGTACAGGGCGCTGTTCTTTGCAGAAGTAAGGTGATTCGAAAAGTTCAGGAAATAAAATGAGATGAGCACCTTTTGCTGCTGCAATCCTGATCCAATCTTCTGCTCGCTGGACATTTTCTTCAGTATTCTCTGACCAAGATCGCTGTAGTGCCGCAATCGTCACTGTTTTCATGAATTTCCTTGAAAATAGGGCATTGAATTCGCTGGAAGGAACGGCTTTGTCAGAGCTAGCGACGGCATGGCTTTACTTTTTGCTGATGCTCCCGTAGAGGTAAATGATTTTCTCGCTTTGATGCCATGCTCCGTATCCGTTTTCTCTGGATTGGTCGAACGCAAGAGGCCTATCTGCGGGAGGGGTTGAAAATCTATCAGCAGCGCCTCCAGCACTATGCCCACATTGTTGCGGAAGAAATCAAGCCACAACGACGTTGGCAATCGTTACCAGAGATCACACGGAAACAAGCAGAAACCAAGGCGCTACAAGAGCGCCTACTCCCAGGTGAGCAGTGCATTTTACTGGACGAGCAAGGTCAACAACTTGACTCGATTGGTCTCTCACACTGGCTGGAAAATTTCCATCTGCAATCCGTACCACAGATTACTTTCATGGTGGGCGGTCCCTATGGTGTTGAGCGGGAGGCTTTTCCACAGCAGACAAAACAACTAAGCTTATCCCCGATGACTTTCAGTCATCAAATGGTTCGTCTGATTTTACTGGAACAGGTTTATCGGGCTTTTACTATTCTCAACGGCGAGCCTTACCACCACCGTTGACAAAATATCTCCACAAGAGAATTTATGCGAATCTTGATCTTGTTGGCAGTCGCACTGTTTGCGCTCAGTGGACTGGGCTACTTTGCCATTCTTAATAGTGACACAATTTTCTTATACCTGTCGCCTTCCCTTTCGCTAAATATTCCTCTGTGGGCCGTAATGCTCGTTTTCTCTGTTCTCGGCTTCCTAGCCTCTGAGCTGCGATCCTTGGTATTGCACCCAGACCGCTTCTTCCAGCGCTTTCGAGTGTCTTTGGAAAAAGCTCGGCAACAGCGCAGAATTGAAACCTATCGTGATTTTCACCGTGCTGTTTTGTCCTGTGACCTGAGAAGAGTAAAGCGTCTCTTTGCTCGAATTACTCCACGAAGAGCTCCGCTAGATATTCGAGTGAAAAATTTAGTTAGCAAGCGCTACATCTGGGATACTCCACGTATGCTACAGGGATTCTTTCAGCTACGGCAGGAATTCCCAAATGAGTTGGAAGTCTTGCTACCTTATCAGCAGTTCACCTTGGAAGTTGGCGAGTGGGGGATTGCAGAGCAGTTGAGCCATGAAATTGACCGATTGGCTCATAATCATCCAGAGGCCTTGATGGGATTACGCGAAGTCTTTGTCCAACGTGGAGACTGGCCCGCCTGTGTGCGACAGGAGCGACATATTCTGGAGCTATATCCAGACGGTGTGATTGGTGATCAAGTGCGGTCCCGACATGAGCAAAGGCTCCACCTTGCTGCAGAGCAAGAACCTGAGCTACTCAACAACTGGAGTATGAAGTACCTACCGGGCGGTAAAAAAGCGATCAAGCACCTTTACTCCGTTTCAGCCGCAATCAGTGAGGCCAATCATCTTCACCAGAACGGTCAGTCGATCAAGGCGGCTGAATTGCTGCGCACAAGCTTCGAACAGAATGGGACACCTCGCCTGCTCGATGAGTTGGAACGACTCTACACTGACACCGGCAACAACCAGGCGATCTACGATATGCTGGAGCGCCTGGAGAATTCTTCCAAGACTTCGCTTTATGTCACTTTGACACTTGCTCGCATCAATCTGCGCAGTGGAAACACAGAGGAAGCCCAGCGCCGCCTTCAGCAAATGCAACCCGAATCTTCCAATGCTGCGGCCTCACTCTACCACGCACTACGTTACCAACTCGCTTTGAAACTGAAGAAACCAGAAGCTGCCTTGGAAGCTGCTAGTCAACTCACTCCAGTAAATTCTCCAAATTGATTGGCTAGCAGTTTTGCGTGCAATCACCCCCACAACACCGATCTCCGTTCAATCCTTGTAGCAAAGCGGAGGTTTAGTGTCCTAGCCTGCGCATAAACTAAATTTTGGAAAAATCGTATTCTTCAAAATACAGCTTTCACAAACAGCTTTTCATTGAAGAGTTACAAACAAAATACAATTGATTTAATTCATCCCACCCTTTAGTTCTCCTCGATCTTATAACCATGCCTCCTACATTTTTGCGGCGTCGATTTGGAATTTTTTTCAGTTTGCTGTCGCTCAGCCTCTTCATCTGGTCATGCAAAAGTGGCGGATCATCAGAAGGCGAATCGGACAAAATACATGTCATCGAAAATAATTCTTCTGATAATCCCCAAGATCACTTCCGCCTACTGACACAGACTACTTTTGGTCCTGATAGGGCAAGCTTGGATCAAGTGGATATACTTGGTGTTGAGGGCTGGATTGATCATCAACTTAACATGGGCTCGGCCTACGATAGCACCTCAGACAATTGGCCAACTCATCTGGAGCGGACCATCGAGATTTCCCAGC
>WTIF01000314.1 GCA_011522845.1 Deltaproteobacteria bacterium | reverse complement strand
CAACGGAACCTACCACTGCACCACTGCATTGATGGGGACTCCTGGCCTGGCGTTACCCATTGGTTTGACAGATGGTCTGCCGCTTGGTGTGCAGGTGCATAGTCGAGCATTCTCGGATTTCTGGTTATTGAAGGTCGCCGAACAGCACCTTGAACCCCATGCCGAGATTCGCTGGCCAAGTGGCTTTGGCCCACCAAGTGAAACTTTAACCGCAAGTTGAGGCGATGGTCAGTTATTGCTGTTCGAAGCTGAGATATGATTCAGAAATGATTTTGTGGCAGGTAGAGCACCAGATCTGGGAAAAGAGTCAGCAAGAGAATTCCTAGCAAGAGCAGCAGCCAATAGGGAACGGTTGCCAGAGCAGTTTTGCCCAATCCGATTTCATGATTGGTAACCGCAACAATTACGGAGAGGTTCAATCCGACGGGAGGCGTCACTTGGCCAATCTCAATCAGGATCGTGACGATTACACCCAGCCAAATTGGATCAAATCCAAGCCCAGTGAGGAGTGGAAAGACGATGGGTAAAGTCATTACCATCAGGGACAAGCCATCGAACAGGCAGCCCAACAGGACGTAGCAGAGAATCACCAACAACAGCACCCAGTAGCGATCCCAACCCAATTCTTCGATCGATTCAATTAGGGCCTGGGGCACACCTAGAATACTAATGGATTGTGCTAGGATCACAGCTCCCACCACGACAAATCCAATCGAACCATAGGTGATGGCTGCCTGGCGAAAGCAGTCCACTAACTTGCGAAAGGTCAAGTCTCCCCAGAGGAAGCCCAAGGCAATTGCGCTGACAACACCCACACCAGCTGCCTCCGTTGGAGTGGCGATTCCTAGTACGATCGTGCCCATCACCGCAAAGACCAATCCAGCAACAGGCCAGATACTCAATAGACTCTTCAGTTTTTGAAGAAAAGAGATCCGCACTTCTGGTTCGATGGGATAGAGGCTTCGATCTCTAAGGCAGCGCACAAGAATATAGGCCATGAAGCAAAGCGCCATCAACAGCCCTGGAATAATCCCTCCCAAAAAAAGCTGACCAATCGAGGTTTCAGTTAACGATCCATAAATCAACAAAGACAAGGATGGTGGAATCAAAAGACCAAGGGTTCCACCGCCAGCCAAACTGCCAACCACCATTCTTCGATCATAACCGCGCTGGCTCATTTCCGGATACGCAACGGCTCCAACGGCTGCTGCGGTGGAGAGGCTGGAACCACTAATTGCCCCAAAGACTGTGCAGACCGCGATGTTGGTGTGTAGCAGGTTTCCTGGAACTCGATTGAAGACCGTTGATAGAGCCGCATAGATTCGTTGGCTGACTCCAGAGGCCAGCATCACCTCACCCATGATGATGAACAAAGGAATTGCGCTCAGGGTGAACTCGTTGAGGACATTCCAGACTGCGTTCAACGCCAGGGAAGTCGCGCCATTTACAAAAAACTGTAGGATGATCAGTCCGGTCAGGCCCAATGCAGCCCCAAGGGGAGCACTGGTAGCGGCAGTTGCGATCAGTGTGCTGAGAAGGGTTGTCCAAAACATTTGGACTTCAACCGGCGGAAGAGGAGTCTTGGGAAGAACGGCGAATCTGCCACAAGCAGAGCAGACTGGCGACGCACGTCAAGAAGAACGAGATGGGGAGGATGGCCATCCAGGGTAACAGAGAGAGTCGAGAGATTTCGGTTTTTAGGTTGAGCTTGATGGCAAATTGCAACCAGGGAATCGTTTCGTAGAGCATCCACGCGAAGAAGGCCAGGGTGACCAACTGCTTGAGAATCTTCAGAACCCAGCGAATTTTTTCAGCAGGATGTTGGGTCAGTAGGGTGATCTGCACGTGCTTATCGTGCAGCGTCAGGTAGGGTAACATCAAGAAGAGGGAAGCAGACAGGAGCAAGCCGACTACCTCTTCAGTGAAGTTTAGCGGGGAGTTGAGAAAATAGCGCATCACCACCCCTACACTGACCATCACTACCATGCCTAGGCCAGCCAAAGCGGCGAGGACTACCATCCATCTTGCAATCAACTGCACATTGAATCTCAGGCAATTAGAAGGGAAATCGGTAGACTTTAAATTTGGCTTTCTACAAATTTCCCTCCGAAGAAACTAGGTCTTAGCGACCGACAGCCTTGAGAATCTTGGCACGATTCGCTGGTGCGTTGCCTCCTGCTTCTTCCGCCATGGTTTGCCAGGTACTGGCAGCTGCATCTAGGAACGCCCGTTGATCTTGGGCTGGGAAATCGGCCAGCCACTTGATGCCAGCCTGCTCCAGCTCCTGACGAGCCTTCTGCTCTTTCTCATTGTCGTCAGAATAGTCAGTGGAGCGCGCAAAGAGATCATCTGCTGCTTTCTTGACTGCAGACTGCATCGAAGCTGGTAGCGTATTCCATTGTTGCTCGGAAGCGCCAAGTACGTAAGGCAAACCAGCAATTGGATAGAGGTAGGAAGCATAACCAGTGACTTCCTGCAGAGAAACGGTCTTGGCGTACAAGGCTGGATAAACCGCACAGTCAACGACACCGGTCTTTAGAGCGACATACATCTCGGTCTGACCAATGATCTGTGCAGAAACTCCGATCTTGCCGAAGGTCTCTACCATGTCCTTACTCCACACACGCAGCTTCTTGGTCCGCAGAGCTTCCAACGAATTGACAGCCTCGTCCCGGCAGAAGATAGAAGCATAGAGAATTGGTAGCGCCAGGAAACCCGCTGGTACGATGCCCCATTCCTTCAGCTCTTCGGCATAGATGTCCTTCAGTACCGGAATCGCCTTCAGGTGTTCCTCTGTTGAACCAACAGAACCTTGGATATAAACAGCGTTCATGGCCGGTGCATCTCTACCCAAGTAGTTAGCCCAAACTAGACCCATCTCTGCGGCTCCAGTGGGTAGCCAGCGTAGGACATCCTCATTTTTTAAACCAAGGGAACCACCATGATAAACCTTAATTTGTAACTTTTTGTTGGTAGCAGCACTGACATCACCGGCAAAGCGGTCTAGCTCCTTGGATTCATTGCGGTTTTCTGGAAGGCCGTTGTTGAATTTCCAATTGAATTCTTGAGCAAAAACCGAACTGGAAAAGAGAAGTGTTCCCGCAATGACTGCTGTGATCGAGCGCTTGATGAATGTTTGAAAACTTTTCATGAACTCGCCTTTTGTTGATTAGAAAAAA
>WTIF01000336.1 GCA_011522845.1 Deltaproteobacteria bacterium | reverse complement strand
CTTAAATGTTTAAATTTTTTGTAAGTTTATCATTTATGCTAAATATGCTGAATTTAATTTAAATAATTTAGAATTTTTGATGAGTTTATCGAACTTTTTGGTTGGGTAAAATTAATGAAGTATGTTTGGTATCTTGGATTTTTTCTCCTGTTTTCTTTGTTTTTGGCAGGTGGCTGCAACTCTAGCAAAGTATTCTCTCCTAATGTTCTTGCTCATCATACCCCATCTGGATTTCAAAATAATCATTTACCTCCTGAGAGAATGACCAAGGATTTCTCCAAACTCTGGAGGCGTTTTTGGGATAGAGTTCCTCAGCAACCTGCTAGTCTGAAGCAAATTCGACCACGGATTGAATTCTTAAGAAATAATCGTACTGAAACAAGCCTCACTTGGTTAGGCCACTCCACCTTTCTCTGGCAGCACAATGGTATCAATCTCATTACTGACCCACATCTCAGCCAACGTGCATCGCCAGTTGATTTTATTGGGCCAAAGCGCATTAATCCTCCAAGTATCGAATTGGACGAATTACCATTGATTGATTTCGTTATAATTTCTCATAATCACTATGATCATCTTGACCGAAAATCGGTCTTAGCGCTTGCAAAGCAACAGCGAGAGAAGCCTCCCTGCTTTTTGGTTCCACTTGGGCTAAAAAGATGGTTTGAAGACATTGGAATTTCTGAGAATGTGATTGAATTAGACTGGTGGCAAAGTGAAAAGATTGGCCAGTTGAGTTTTACAGCAGTGCCAGTTCAACACTGGAGCAAACGAGGTTTGTTTGATACTAACAAAACTCTTTGGGCAGGGTGGGTGGTAAAATCTCCTCAACAAAAATTATTTTTTGCAGGGGATACTGGCTATTCGAAAGATTTCGAAGAAATTGGTAAGCGCTATGGTCCCATGGATCTTTCATTAATTCCCATAGGTGCATATGCACCTCGTTGGTTCATGAAGGACATACATGTAAACCCCGAAGAGGCTGTCAAAATCCACCTTAATGTTAAGAGTTGCCAATCCATAGGGATGCATTGGGGTGCCTTCTTGAACTTAACAGAGGAACCCCTTCTGGAACCTCCAAAGCGATTATTGCAAGAACTTGAAAAACGAAAAATTAACCCATTAGATTTTCGTGTTCTTGAGCATGGTCAAACAATGGTGTTAAGAGCACTGATTTTGAAGTGTTGAAGCAATTTGTGATGACTTCCACGACGAAAAATCTAGACTGAATTGAGGTGCTGCGTGCCCTGTGTATGATTGGGCATTTATCTTATAAATTATCCTTTTTAACCAAAATCGCCTGAACTACTTTCATGGGCCCTCCGAAAACAAGGCATCACTTTCTTGTTATAGCTGCTGCATCTCGAGGTGCACGGTTTTTTGTGAAAAAGGCCCTGCAACAAGGCCATTCTGTGACGGCAATTTGCCGGGCATTGGACGATGCTGATGCTCTTGCTCGTATGCAGGCGCTGCTCGATAAAACACCACTTACCCATGGCTGCCTTCCATCTGCTGATACCCCGGGGATAATCCAAGCTTTCGACAGAAATATTTTCGATCCTGAAAGCTATCAAATGCTCCTCAACCAAGACACCCTGATTGATCGAGTGTGTTTCTTCGTTGGAGCTACGAGCTTAGGGCAATTGCTGAGAGGGGATATCAGGCTCTGTTCCCGGACGATACAGGCCTTAATCACAGGAATGATTAACAGTAGATGGATTGAATTTTACTACCATGGCTCATCTGGAACAGAGGGAATTCCAGGGAAGAATAAACCAAGGCTGCCAGATAATTTCCATTTGCAGTGGCTCTTGAATTTGGGGCTTAAGATACCTGCAGCACAGGATTGTTTTAAAAGTGAAGGACTTCTGGCAGAGGCGTCTGGCTCTGGAATGAAATTCGTTGTCTTTCGACCAGCTTGGCTCACTAATGGAGCTGCTGGAAGATCTTATGGTTACTGCTTTGACACCACAGGTTGGGATAATGAGAAACTACCCCTTCGTAATGCAAAGATGACCATCAGCCGAGAAGATGTAGCTGAAGAAATTCTTCGAGTATCTACTTTACCTGATTCAGAGCGGGAAATGTGGTTTGGACACGGTGTCTATCTTGTTGACATGAAGAAATAATTACGCCTTCTTAATCCACAATCGAACTGACACCCATGAGACAGATGGGCAAAGAAATATCAGAATGGACTGATCTCTTCATCTACGGGACTCTGCTTCCGGGCTGTAGGCTGAATAATCAGATTTCCGGCTGTCTGTATCACGGCCCAGTAATTCTTAAAGAAGCTAAGTTGTATGACTTGGGATACTTCCCAGGCATTGTTCAGGAAGACGGCTTTGTGATTGGTGAGTGGATTTCAGTTCCTCCGCTTATGTTAAAAGAACTTGATCAGATTGAAGACTATGATGTGGAGAGGGAGCCGAAAGATTGTCTTTATATCAGAAAGATTTTCCAAATCCAGCGACTTGCAGATGGAAAATATTTTGACGTAGAGGCCTATGTATACAATAGAAACAACGATCATCTGCTTTTGAACAGAGAGAATTTAGAAACAAGATTTGCTGAGTATCGAGACGGTGACGTTCCAAGAATTGAGCGTCCAATAGAGCATGGATGCTATCGGCGTTATCTAAAGGAACAAAATGCTAAGGGTGGTTGGCTCATTGTATTCGGTTCGAATCTAAATCTACATCGATTGGAGTCAAGAGTGGGAAAGGTAGGAGAAGGTAAGGCGGGGTGGATACCAAACTTTAGATTGATGTTCAATAAACAGTCACACACTGGAAGTAAAGAAACATTTGCGAACATCCAATATCACCCTGATGCTCGAACGCCCGCTGTCGCTTGGTGGTTAGATCAGTCACAACTGGATCAGTTGGATGAAATTGAAGGTTTTCCAAATCATTATCTTAGGATAGTCGTTCCATTTGTGGCACAGGAGACTCCTCAGGCTATTGAATATTGCCAAGCTTATATAGCCCATCCCAATGCATTGGGGCCAGGCACTCCCTCAGCTTCTTACAGAAAGCATCTTGAAGCGGGGTATCTGGAAAATGGCTTTGGTGAGGTGCCGAGCTAATATGATTTGTTATCAGTTATACCAATCAGAGATATCCCAAGAACTTGCATTGAAATGAATAACTGCTAAATGCATCATATGCAATCCTCAAG
>WTIF01000224.1 GCA_011522845.1 Deltaproteobacteria bacterium | reverse complement strand
TTGCAATTCACCGAAGACTGTATAAAAAATTCAGTAGTTTACGAGTCTGTAAGAATGGCAAACCGCTGTATACTTTTCGGCGAGTTCATTGCTGCTTACTATTTTGAGTTAGCTTGGATCATCCGAAAATTATAGATTGGCATCTCAAATTTTAAACTCAACCAGAACGCAGTTTATCCCAGACAAACTTAGGTGTAGATGGATGGAAGCGGTCCACGGAATAAAATCGTGTAAACTCACACAGTGATTTATTCTCCTGCGGACATCATCCTCACCAACACCCTATCATGGGTAGACTCAAGCTACTGTACTAAGCAGAAAAATTAGGTTTCAAAGAACAAACTTTCCCTTTTAGTGAGGGAATGATGAAAAAAGAATTTGCCGAACTCACTCAATGAATAACGCACGAGTAAGTTTGGCAATTCCAGAAGAAAGACTTCGGAAGTCCATCTTCCGCAACTGCCTTGGTTTATTTTACAGTTATGGCCCCAGGTACATAGAGATCTAGGGATGAACTTTTATCTTGTGTAAAATTTTAAGGGTTCCTGTAGCTCATCCAATCTCCTTAGGGCACCCGATTCTTTCCCCATTACGAATTCAACAGAGCCAACACACTCCTTGGGTGGTTATTTGCCTGGGCTAGCATCGACACGGCAGACTGTTGCACAATCTGATTTCGAGTAAAATCAGCCATCTCCTTGGCAAAATCAGCATCTCGAATCAATGATTCAGAAGCTGTCACATTTTCAGTTGCAATTCGCAAATAACTCAGGTTGCTTTCCAGAGTATGAGTTTGGAAGGCTCCAATGCCAGCGCGAAATGAAGTCGTCTCATCAATTGCTTTGTCAATGAGACGTATTGCGTCCTGAGCTCCTTGAAAGCTTGTTAGATCCAGGTCTGCCAGGGATCGGTAGTTGCTCTCATTGCTAATTCCGTTGGCCAGAGAAGTTGGCTTCATATCTCGAAGCGAAAGCATACTGGTTTGTTCTTCATTTGGTCCAATTTGGAAGATCAATGAATTTTGGGTGACCGTAACATTTCCAGCCACCTCGCCAGGAGGAGCTAGCTCTCCAGCATAGCGGACAGTAAGCCCGGCAGTATTAGAATTTCCATCTCTTCCCCTCAGGAGTTGTCCTTCACCGAGCGCTTCTTCCCCATTAATTTCCCCAGCCACATCACGACCGTTATCAACATGGAATGGCACGTTCGCTGTTTCAGACAAAACGCCTCCGCTGGAACTCGCAACTGTGAACGTTGCACCACTGCCATAATCCTGATGTTGCACCGTGAGGAGACCATTTTCATCTCCGGATAGTTCCAGATTGAGCCCGGCATCCGTCGCCCGCCGCTGCAGATCATTGAACACCGTCTCCACCGTCATACTTTTGTCAGTCTGCATTTGCACAGTCCTGCCACCTTCCGTCAGGGTGAGCACTTCACCAGCATCAATCATTTCCTGAGTGAGGGCAGTTGTACCTGTTCTCGTCGCCTGTGATGCTGCACGGGTGATAGTAACTTCATACCCTTGAGTCGGAGAACTTTTTGTATCCTCTCCGGCAGCCACAAAGTAGAGCCCATTTCCTGTGGCAACTCCATTAGCCCCCTTGCTGCCATCCAACAAGGCTTTGGTTCCGAATTGGGTATCTTTGGCAACTCTTTCAATCATCTCAATGGAATTGCGTAGCTCAGCTTGATCGGCTTCCATCATCTGTGGATCGTTCACACCAACGTTGGATGCGTGCACCGCTAATTGACGCATGTTGACCAACACTCGATTGATTTCTGTCAAAGCACCTTCAGTCGTTTGCGCCAGAGATATGCTGACCTCACTGTTCTCAATTGCTTGATTCAAGCTAGAAATCTGACCCCGCATTCTTTCAGAAACGACGAGAGATGCAGGAGAATCCGCCGCACGATTGATCCTGAGACCGGAGGCCAAGCGCTCCATATTTTTTTGTCCTGCTTCGTTGACTGTTATCAAGCTGCGATGCGCTCTCATTGCAGGGATATTCGTATTAATGCGCGGAAGTGTCATAAATCCTTTTATTACTCAAATAATCTGCTCTTCAATGATCAGAGTGTCTCAAAATCTTGCCCCTACAAGATTAAGAAAACCTTCCAATGAAAGCTTTCTTAAATATTTTTCTCGAACAAAAAAACTGTATTGAATAAACTCTATTGAACAGTCTGTAGGGAATCACCTATCAGTTTTTTCATAGTTAGTAATCCAAGATCCAAAGGCGTTGAAAAAGCTGCACTACGATTTTCTGCAGCAATTTTTACATGATCAATGTTGCCTGCAAGACTTTGCTGCATCACTTTCGAACCAAGTGTAGATGGATTGATCACAATTGTTTTTGGTCCAGTAGCCCGATCAATCAATTCTAGAGCATTCAATAATTTCTTATTTGTCCTTGGCGAATCTCGGTTAGCCAAATTTTGTGCTGTAGCTCTCATTTGTTGAGTTCTCAGCAGAAGCTTAGAAAAAGCTCCAGATTGATTAAGCGACAGAGAATCTGTTTTGCTAAGACTACTTTGTAGTTCGCAGTGAATTACTGACATGATGATTCCTTTCAAGTAGAAGTAACACTCGTCCATGAGTAAAAGTTTTAGAAAGTCAAAACTGATCTGAGATTAATACCGAAGTGCTCGTGGTTTTAATCTTGATACAATTGGCTGTAACCAACTCAATAGCGTTCCTTCAGGAAAAGGAAGTTTTGAGTTCCCTAAGAATACATCTATTGGATAAATTTCATAATCTTGATCAATACATCTGCCGGTAGTCAGAAAAGAGATTTGATCCGATGTGTAATTGATTAAATCAAGAGACTTTAATCGGTTAAGCTTTGAATCTAACTCAGCAAGATATTCAATCTGTTCAAAGCCACCTAAACAACGTATCCCATTATAAAAAGCCAGAATCCAGAAGCACAGAATCAGTCCAGGACAGAATCTTTTTTCATTCAACGCGGAAATAATAGATTCTGGCTCTGCAGGGATTGATATCGTTGAGCTTTCGAAACATCCATTTTGAAGATGAATTTGCTCAACTTTCTTTTTGCCTTGCTTCTCTACTTCAGCGATAAACCAGTTATTCGCTAATTCCTTTTCAAGGAATCTTATTTTCGAGGAATCTGAAAATAATTGAGTAAACCAGTGTGAATCATCTTTCAGAACACTTATTAGATACTTTCTAAT
>WTIF01000321.1 GCA_011522845.1 Deltaproteobacteria bacterium | reverse complement strand
ACTGCCAGTGGTCTCACCAGCTTTGGCGATGGTCAGTATGACAACTACCTGGTCCCGATGCGCCCAGATATTAATGCAGAAGCCGGAACTTGGACCTACCAGATTAGTGGAGCCAATGAACTGAAGCTGACCGTCCGTGAAGACAACCCATCCACAAGTGGCGAATCCAGCCTGTTGCTCCAGCCCTATCTGGCCAGTGGTCAGAGCTATAATCTTGACACCGCTTGGCAGCTGGTCAAAGGACTTTACAGCAACAACAGTCTCAATGTAACAATCGCTGATCCAATTACCATCAGTGAGGAGCAATACCGCACGGTCTCTGATAGTTTTTTCAATGCAGAAACCCAAGCCTTGGTTACCCAAGGCAGAGCCGATGCCGTTAATATTTTTCTGGTTGATGAGGTAGAGGGTGGGGGAGTTTTGGGGATCGCTGCAGGTATTCCTGGATCACTAGGCATTCAGGGACCACACAATGGAGTGCTGGTCAGCCTGGGTTCGCACTTGTCCGGGCCTTTCTTCAATCAATCTATCAATGATCAACTACTTGCTGAGACCATTGTTCATGAGGCGGGGCATCTACTTGGCCTCTGGCATCCAACAGAGGATAACGGAGTAGAGTTTGATCCATTGGATGATACCGCTGAGTGCAGCAAGTCCATCTATGACAGCAACAATAATGGACAGGTCTCTGCGGAGGAATGTGTTGGCAAGGGTGCTGAGAACATCATGTTCTGGGCTTCCTGGGGCGGTGGAGATCAGAACCAGTTTACTGAAGACCAGCGGACAATTCTCAGGCAATCTCCCCTAGCTTTCAAAGGAGAGATCCAAGCTAGTCAAACCGAAGATGGGATCACGCTGACCTATCCGACTGAACTCTCTTCAACCGTTACTTCACAAGCATCCACGGTAGCCTCCATCCGAGATAACGTCGAATTGATGCCGGAGTGCCAGAAGAGCAGCACCCCCCAAAGCATTGACCTCATTCTTGCTCAGGGGTGCGTCAATTTTCAGGACATTCATTATCGACCTGCTTACCTACCGAACAATCTTGATGGCCTGAGTCAAATCAGTGACTACGTCAATGTAGTCCGGCAGAGTGACAACTTCTCCTATTACTTTGAACCCGTCACTTTCTCTGAAAACACACAGGCTCTTTCAGGAGGACGCTCCTACATTGGGTTCACCTACGCTGTCAACAATGGGGACGCGGTGATTAGCGATAGCAATCCTTTTCTGCTTGGAGCTATTTATCCATTTACTCGGGCCTGGTGGGATGGACTGCAGGCTGGGGATCGCTTGATTGCAGTGGATGGAGTCCAGATATCAGGATTGACCGTAGAAGGTGTCAGAGACCTGCTGCCTAAAACAGAATCAGCGACCACCACGCTGACACTTCTTCGCAATGGCAATCAAATCCAGGTCCAGACGGCTTCGGAGACACATCTTTCGAGATCACTTGGTTCAACCAATCAAATCGCCTACCTCAATCTACGAGAGTATACCACCGTCAGCGCGGACAGAGTCCGAGATGATTATACGAGTTTGGTCTCAGCTGGAAGTGGTGGATCTGGAGGTGTGATTCTCGATTTGCGTCAAAATGGAGGCGGTAGTCTCTCAGGTGCCTGGAATCTGACAGATTTTCTGGGGCCGAGTAGCGTTGACAACCAGATCATGTTCAGCCTCCAGCAGCAATCCCAGGGCTTTGATTATCGCTTTGGAGTGTATGGTTCAAACCTTGGCATCACCGATCCAAGTAAATTTGTAATCTTGATGGATGGAAGTTCCGCTTCTGCTTCTGAAGTCACTTCTGCAGCACTGAAAGATTTGGGCATCGCCACACTGATGGGTGGTCAAACCTATGGAAAGGGAGTTGGCCAGAATGTGATCGGATTGCTGGATGGCAGTGGGGTCTACATCACCTCTTTTGAGTTACTCTCTCCGCTCGGCAATTCCTGGCACAACCTGGGAGTCAGTCCAGAATTTTCCCTTAGTACTGCGCTTCCGGCCACCCCGACTGACGACACCCTGCTGCAGGCAGCGATTGACTTTCTCGAGACAGGTAGCGTCAGCCAAGCTACAACCAGCCGTCGCATCACAAAATCTCCTCTCCTGCTGTCCGTGCCCCCTTATTCCCACCCTTGGGATGGGGGTAGCCGACAAGACTTGCAATAACTCATTGCTTCAAGACTTTAAAAGGTGGGAAGCCCTCACGAGCTAACCAGTTAGAGCTACAATTTGAGTAAGTTTTGAAATTTTGACTTTGTGCTTTCGTTAAAGCATAGTCCGTTCGACCACTTCGGAAAGATAGTGATTCTCAAGGAAGTCAGATACCTTGGCGCCTACCTCTGAGAGATTTTCTATCCTTTTTCCAAATCTCAAGATTTGTGTAGTCCACAATTCACTTCAAGAGGAACTGATGAAGAAACTACTGAAGATCTGTGCTGCTCTCTCTTTAAGTTCGGCTATTTTGGTTGGGCAGGTGTTTGCCCAGTCAGAGTCAGTCCTGAAGTACATGGTTTGGTCAGATTCAGAATTGGAGCGTGAGCGACCAATGATCGCAGCGTTTGAGGCTGCCAATCCTGGTGTGAAGGTCGAATCGAGCGCGATGCCCCCCAAAGATTATTGGCCCCGTCTTTCTGCACTTGCGGCAGCTGGTGATCTCCCGGATGTATTTTGGATGTCTTCAGGATTCATTCAGTCCTGGCAGGCAGATGGCCAGATTGACAACATTGGGGACAAAGTCGCTGGAATCAATGAAGCTGATTGGTACGGTGGGGCGATCTCCGTGGCTCGTCTCGCTGGAGGGGTTTATTCATTTCCGAAGAACTGGGTAGCCCCTGTTCTTTACTACAATACCCAAATGTTTGATGAAGCGGGATTGGAGTATCCGAATTCCAACTGGAGATATGACGATTTTCTGAAGGCGGCCAAGGCCTTGACAAAGGATACGAATAACGATGGCACTCCTGATCAATACGGCTACTGGGTCTATGGCAGGTATGCCCACATTGAGCCTTGGGTCTTTCGGAATGGGGGAAATCTACTGAATAAAGATCGCACAAAGTTGGCTCCCGATGCTGCGGCCATGGAGGCGCTTCAGTTCGTAACAGACTTGGCAAATGTTCATGGGGTGGCCCCAAAACCTGAGCTGATGGATGGTATCCGGCAACAGGACGTGTTTCCAATGGGAATGGCTGCGATGTGGGTGGATGGTTCCTGGAACATTGATGGTGTCCGAAAAACTGCAGGACCTGATTTCTCCTTTGGAATTGCTCAAGTTCCAATGGGCCCCTCCGTCAATAAAAACAATGCGGTGGGTTACGCTTGGTCAGACATGATGGCTGTTGCACCGACTACCAAGCAACGAGACTTGTCCTGGAAGTTCATTGAGCACATGACAGGGTCTGGCAACAAAGTAGAGAACTTCGGTGGAGGGAAAGTTCCAGCCTATCGACCGATTGCTGAGAGTGATGCCTGGCTTGAGCGAGACAAGTTTCCTAAAAACAAGGAAGTCATTCTGGAAATTGGCTTGGGTCAAACTACCACCTCCTTCACGCCAAACTGGAGCAAGTGGCGAGGATATGCGGCCTCAGCTGGCGGCGGGATGAACGGTGAGCTGGACAAGGTGTTGAACGGTCGCAAGAGCTTGCAGGATGCGGTCGATTCCTTCGTCGAATACGGTAACTCTGTTCTTTCCAGCAACTAAGCTGAATTCTTACTTTGGCAGGGAGTTTTTCAAAATTCTCTGCCAACACTTTGATTCTTTTGAATGAATGCGGTCCAACGTCACCACCTGCGAATCGCCTGGTGGATGATCCTTCCATGTACAGTCGGATTGCTTTGCTTTCGGCTGTTCCCCATTCTCGCTTCCTTCCTGATCAGCTTCTCTGATTGGAATATCATTGGGATCCCAAAATTTGTGGGCCTGGACAATTATGTGGAAGCCCTGACCTCTCCTCTTGGTGTCAAGGTCTTGCTGAATACTGTCCAGTATGCCGCGGTTTATGTGCCCCTTGCGACCATCCTCGGTTTTTCTCTGGCCTTACTGGTCGATACTGGAATTCGGGGAGTCGTCTTTTTTCGAACCCTCTACTTTCTACCGTTCATCACGGCTACGGTAGCTGTTGCCATCAGCTGGAAGTGGATGTTTGCAACTCGCTTTGGCATCCTCAACGCCTTTCTGTCCTGGCTGCATCTCTCTGATCCAATTGCTTGGCTGAGCAATCCAAATGTGGCTCTTTTCTCTGTCACTGTAGTGATGGTTTGGAAAGACACCGGCTTTTACATGGTACTGTTTCTCGCAGGTTTGCAGACCATTGATCGCACTTTGATCGAAGCTGCAAAATTAGACGGTGCTAACCGCTTTGCCATCGTGAAGGATATTATCCTACCTCAGCTGGCACCCATGACATTCTTTGTCGTCTTGATCGCGATGATCAACTCTGCGAAGACTTTCGAAGCTACCATCTCTCTAACGAATGGAGGACCGAACAATGCCTCCACGACACTTGGGTATGCTATTTACCAGAATGCCTTTGTACACTTCGACATGGGACTAGCTTCAGCACAAAGTTGGGTTTTGTGTTTAGTCGTCGGGGGAATTTCCTTGTTGCACTATCGACTACAGCAACGGAAATCATGAAGTTACGATCAATCCCTGTTGTGCTGATTTATGTAGGTCTGCTTTCCTATGCAGTAGTCACTCTCTTTCCACTATTGTGGATGGTGGTGACGGCAATGAAGTCTGGTAGAGAATTGTTTCGGTTGCCACCAAGCCTCATTCCAGACTTACTGTTGGCTGGAACACCGTTTGTTAATTTTGCGGCCGTATTTGAGAAAGCTGGTTTTCTCGGCGCGGTTATCAACTCCATGGTTGTGGCGACACTGGCCGCTTTAGGTCAGCTGATCACCTGCTCGATGGCTGGGTTTGTTTTCGCCAATTTGCGAACTCGAATGTTTATTGGGATCTATGTGCTTTTACTGGGCACCATGTTCTTTCCGACTGAAGTAACCCTGATACCAGAGTTCTTACTTTTTCGGCAACTCGGATGGCTGGACACCTTGCTACCGCTGATCGTACCCTCCTTTTTCGTCGGAGCCTTCGGCACCCTGATGATGACCGAATTCTTCAAGAGCATTCCATTTGAAATCGAAGAAGCTGCCATTCTGGACGGAGCAAGCTCTTTTGGGATCTTCAAGGATATCTATCTGCCCTTTGGAGCGCCTGCCTTGGCCAGTCTGTTTTTGGTCGCTTTCATTGCCAACTGGGATGAAGTTTTGCGGCCAGTGATCTTCAACAGCTCTCCGGAAGTGAGAACCTTGCCCCAGTTCCTTTTGGATTTTGTAGGGCAATATGAATCTCAGTGGACCGTACTGCTGGCAGGTTCTTTCCTGGCAACCTTGCCGTTGATTCTAATCTACATTGGCTGCCAGAAATGGGTGGTAGCTGGTTTTGCGAGATCCAGTCTGAAGTAAGATCAATCGAAGAGTGGTCTATCAAATTCAACCCAGTAAGGCTGGTGATCTGAAGCAATGGCATCACTATCGATCCAAGCTCGCTTTACTTTCTTGGATAATTTGGCAGTCGCAAAGACATAGTCTATCCGAATTCCTGAGCCTGAATTAAAGTCTCGAATCAGAGAAACTCCTTCTTCTTCTTTATTCCCAGCAGTGACCCAGGTATCTGCCAACCCATCAATTGTCAGCAGTCTAGAATTTGGGTCATGGGGATGAGGTGTCCCCACAAGCGCTTCATACTCAGGGCTTCCTGGCTTTAAATTAAAATCCCCAAAAAATAGAGCATCGAAGGGAACCTCGTACTCATCAATCCCTTCTGACCAATCCTGGCCTTCTGATCCAGAAATCACGGAACCCTCCAGAGGAGCTTCGAGAAGGTGACGCTTCAACTGTTCAATCTGGCGCAGGCGCAATCCAGGCGAAAGATGGTGCAAGTGAGTTGTGTAGGCTCGCAGTAAACCATCCGGTGTAAGAATTACTGTTTCCAGCAGACCAAGTTGTACCGAGAGATGATTGGCTCCGCCAAGACGCGGAGTATAGAGCAGGTTTCTGGATTGGACGATCGGCCAGCGGGACAAAATCATGTTCCCAAACTGTCGTCGCTCATTTCCCCGAGGATGGTGTCTTGATAGCGCATCTACGGTCGGACCATAGACCCAAAAGTATTCTGGAAAGCCATCACCCAGAGCCTGTGGTTGATCAATAAACCCGGTCCGTGCTGCTGCCTTATCAACTTCTTGAAAAGCAATAATGTCTGCCTCTCTGACGCTATCCACTACTCGTTGGGGATCAATCTTGCCATCGCGCCCCTTGCAGTACTGAATATTATATGAAACGACTTTCATTCCTTGGTTCTCCTGAATAGTTAAATTGTTACGAACTTATAAGAGTTAGCCCACTATCGACGTTGTGTGTTAGGCAATTTTTAAAGTTCAGCAAAAAGCTCAAATTCTAATGTTTTCCTAACGTATGATTGATAAATTGATGTCTGTCCAAAGCAATAAGGCTACTGATCATTCGATGGCTTACGCTGATACGGACTCTAGCAATGTGACTCTCCATGTTTGGACAAGTGGAGTACTTGGGGGTCTCCACTTGTCCTATCCCCACTCAAGCAAGCACGCTTCAGTCTCTAGCCTGTAACATCATCTCGAGATGGTATCAGGACATTTTCTATCCAGCCTGAATGTCCTGATGTCAAAAATCAACAGCGACTCTCAACTCTTGAATATGTGGTCTTTCTAACCTTTTACCAATCATTTTCCAACATTGCTTTCATACCCTACAATCCTCCCTGTCTATTTTCATGGACAAAATAGCCGGCTTTTCCAGATTGCTAGTCACCTGAACTACCACCTGAAATTGAGCCTCTTTTTCTATGAAATGAGAAGAATGATCGGGCGAGAAATTCGAGTTTCAGTAGGTCGCCCCAAACGAGATCTTCTTGGTATTTTTGGTCGAGATGAGAACAAAATCATTGGTCATTTGTACGAGTCAACGATGGCTCTTCGACAGCACGATGATGAACCGTTCTATCGATTTGCAGCAGAAAATCATGCAAAACCGCAATTGCCTAGAATTCATCAACAAGTCGCCTGATTACGAATTGTATGGCTTCAGGTACCCAATCAAAATGTTAGGAAATCAAAACCAATTCCCAATTTTTCCTAAACATTATCTGCCTATAAAGTTTGTATCCATTGGAGATTGTGTTTCGAGATCAAGGAACACCCCAGTTCCTCCCTAGGGACTCTTGCACTCGTCACAATCTCCCCCCTGATTTTCTGGCAACTAACGAACAGGAGAACTTAGATGAAGAGTCGAACATCTCGAACAGTGATCTGGATGGCCACCCTGCTATTCGGTTCAGCCACCCTAGCTTTTGCTGGTGGGCACCAAAAAATGACGATTGGTGAAGTTACTGCCCTAATTGCTGAAGCGAGTACCGCCGATGAACCTAGTGAATTGCAGGACGGGAAGAGTGGAGACACCAACTTTCCGTTTGTCGGTAACATGAAGGCCATTGCGACCGTTGGTGAAGTGGACAAGATGACCGGCAAGGCCCTGACTGGCTATCCCGATGGACAGGCTGCCTGGTTACAAGACGATGACACTGTGCGAGTCGCATATCAGTCCGAATCTTATGCAACAATGGGCAAACAAACCTATGGATGGCAAATGAAAAGTGGGGTTGCCTTCACTGGTTCCCACATTCACTGGATTGATTACAACCGAAACCAATTTGCAAACTTCCTAAACAACAGCAACCCTGCCAGTACCATGGTAGAAGGTTCTGGCCACTTGTTTCACACCATCTACAACCAGTTTGGTGAAGTGGTTCAACCCAGAACGCAAGGTGGTACTTGGGGCAATCAAACTCTACCCAATGGCACCGTGGTGGACTTCAATGATGACCACAAGCTGACAGAGGGTGACTTCTTCTTTCAATCCTTCTGTGGAGCTTTCTACGAGCCAGCGCATAAGTATGGCAAAGGGATTGGACTGGAAGATGATGTTTGGATCACTGCAGAGGAATGGAACATCCAACGAATGTTTGAAGGAACAGGTGTTGACACCAACGACACGCTAGGTCTCGCCTCCGTGGTTGTCGACATTGCCAATGAGACGGCCTACACCGTGCCCGCTCTGGGACAGTCTGGCTACGAGAAGATCATGCCGATCAATCCAGGCCACTCTGATTATGTTTTGATGGTGATGGCAGGCTATAATCATGGTGTGGAGCCAGCTCCCCTGCGGCTTTACGTTGGTAAGAAGGGCGTTGATGCCAACAATCAGAAGGTTGATCAAAATGGAAGCGCCTCACAACGCGACAAATTTCTTGCTCGCAACGGTCTGCTCTACGGGAAGATTTATGGAATGGCCTTGGAAAATCGTGACTTTGCCAAGCTGGGAATTCGGCAGATCGATACTTCTGAGAAGATGCTGGATAACTACCTGACCAACCCGCACGCTCCGGATCACTTCCAGGTTAAGTTTGTTCCAACCAGCTATCAGTGGAAAGGTTGGGATCAGCCAGTTTCAGTCGGTAACACCGAGATCAACCGCTGGCAGATGGCAAGTGAGCAGCCTGCAGGGCACACCTTCTTCGTTGGAGATTCCAAGACAGAACATCCAGCCGTTGATCCTGACATCACCAAGCAACGTTATGTTCAGAACATGACCCATGAAGGTGGAATCTTGGGAGTCGAGTTGACCGATTTTGTCAAGCAATTGGAAATGGCCAACGGTGAGTTGCCAACGCTTTTTTCTGCTGATGTCACACGTGTAGTGGCGGCTGTAGAGGGAGCACTGACTTTGGAAACAGGCGGCAAGGGCATCAAGCATGGTGGCGAAGGGACAGCGGCTACCTGGGAAGATGGTCAGGCAAAGATCGTCGCCAATGATGGGTTGATGTGGGTCAAGACTGCTGATGCAGATGTGCTGATTGTTGACGAAGACTCAGGTAATGATCTTGGTGAGCGAAAATTCGCTTTAATGCTTGATCCAGAGACAATGGATTTGACAGAAGCCGGCAAGGGTTACTTCCTGGCAATGGCGGGTGGAAAAGAAAGCCCCCGAGCTGCTGCGAAAGCGGCTGCTTACCCTGGAACTTTTGCCAAGCCCTACTCTTCTGAGTTCTCTGGTACCTGGAACATCTCTGCCCTGGTGGCCCGCAAAAACAACGGAAGCTTTTACAGCAAAGCTGAGCTGGCAGGCACTGGACAGCAAGAGGTCAATGGCTCCCTTTCGCTCAGCCAGACCACCTTGTTGGGTGTGGTGCAGCACAGAAGCGAATCAGGTGGCGCTGTAGAAGCTAATAAGTCAGATCGTGGTGGTCAGATCTTTATCTTCAATTTAGAGTTGCCTTCCGAATCTCTGATGGGCTCAGTGGAGAACCTAGAAAAAGCTGGCCAGTTGACCTCCCGTTAGCCACTCCTCGAATCCTCGGTTGGTTTGTTTCCAACTGAGGAATTCCTCCAAAGGCCCCATGTTGCAGCTGGGGCCACCCCTCATTCTAAACAACTTATGGGCATCTTTTGAAAAGGGATTACTTTACAAGTAAACCCTTGAGGACAGGATAATAGGTGGCCAAACCAGGCGGATTAGCTGATGGGTTCTTCGCCTGATCATCATATCGTCGCAAACGAACAGCTTCTTCCGAAAAAGGTCTTGCAGAGAACTTCTCTAACTCTTCAGGATTCATTGGCCCACCCTGTAACTGAAGACTGAGAACCGAGGCAGGAGAGAGTTGGTCGAAGTAGCCGAGTTCCGTTGCGCAGAGATAGCGCTTTGCTGCGACATGCCAGCGAATGGGCTCAGTAACGCTGGTCGGAAACCATTTTTCCAGTGCATTTGCACCGACCGTTTCATGATTGGCATCGACTCCCTGCTCAGCAATGCTTTCACCAAGACCATGGACTAGATGCCCGTAGTCATGGAGCAAGGCAGCAGCGATCATCGATTCCTTCTCACCAGCTTCGTGAGCCAAAGAAGCTGCTTGGAGAGCATGTGCTAATTCTGTTACACCTTCTCCGTAATGCAGATTTCCATTTTGCTCAAAAGGCTCCAATAATTCTTTTAGCTGCTCCACCATTTCTTCTCTAAAAACTCATCTGAAAGATTGGGGAGTCATGAATTTTCTGCAGGTTGAACTTCGACAAAATCACAACCGATTCGACCCACCTGAGAGATCAAAGCCATTGCGCCAGAAGGATAGTAGCCCTCAGCATCTTCTACTTCTAGAATCTTTTCCTGGTTGAGCCAGGCTGTAAGTTTATTCCCCTTCGCCTGCAGAGTGAGTTCGTACTGATGACCCAATTTCCAGCCTTGGTCGCAAGAAGCTAAAATGGTGTCTTTTCCTTCATGACTTCTCACAAGACGTGCACCCTCTTGTGAGATCAACAGCGCATAGTAGCGTGTCATGCCTTGCACACGAATTCCCAGTCCTCCAGCTTCGCACATGTGCGGAGTCATTCGAGCGGTCACTCTATAATTTTCCCATTCTCGTGTTCCTTGCATCAGTAGCCCACGACCAATGTTCTGTATCAGGCGATATGGCTCTGGCCAGTAGTCCAGTTGCGTCAAGCGTTCGTTACCATCCAACCCATCCACCCAAGCTGATTTCCACATGATGGGTCCTTTTTCCCGATTCAATCGAGACACAATCCGTTCGGCAGGCCGATTCAGTTGAGCACTGGGCTCTCCTGTCCAGTCCAGATAATCAAGATACACGGAACCACTCTCTCCTTGTTCTCCTGCCAACTGAATTCCTACAAAAGCAATCGGATAGCAACGAGTGTCAGGAACTTGCCATTCGAACTCATGCTCCTGACCAGCTTGAAGCAGAACCGCTTCGCTTGTAACCAGCGTAAATTCATCCAGTTCGTTGTAGTGTTTGATATACAGTGAAACCCTCACAGGCGATTCGTTGGCTTCGTCTGAAACTAGCCGTGCCCGAAGAGTCTGCCCTGAATAAAGTGTAGGGCTTGCCAGCAAAGAGTATCCTCTCTTGGTGAAGTATGCAGATATCTCTGCAGAAGGCGAAAAGGTTGGCGTTTCGACCCGGGCAGTACGTCCTCTTGCCAACGCTTTGAAGCAAATTGCCAGGGAGCGGGACCCACTAGCACTATGGCTATCTGAATTGGCAACCGTTGCCGTACCAGTTGATGTAATGGACTCTTCAGAGGCAAAACCCTGCACCGAACCAGGAAGCTCAAAGTGGAAACGAACTCCATTTTTCGGTTGTTCGACAGGTAAGCCGTGCAATCTCCTCCCTGCATTTGCCAAGTAGACAGCCTCTGAAGCAGCATCGCTGATTGAACGGCCACCATCAGCCGTTGGCAAGTAGAGCTTGTCTGCAACTGGGCCCCGCCAATCGGGTCCTCGGTTCAGACCTTCCAGGCCGTTCTTGATCCCCATTAAACAGCCCAGATTTCCTGCGTTGCAGTCTGTATCCCAGCCAAGCGTGTTCACAATCATCATGGTTTTCTGAAAATCATCATCCCCATAGAGGAAGGAGAAGATGATCAGACCATGATTGGGGATCATATGGCAATTACCCCCATAGGTGTCATAGCCATAGTGCTCAGCCAAAAATGAAAATGCTTTCCTCCAATCGGGTTCACGAGCGTGTAATTCACGTAGATCAGCAATCATTCGCTGGATGAGACTATCTTTGGGAATCAGGGCGACCGCCACATCAATCAGGGCCTGACGATCTTTCTCTACAAAGGCCTGCGCTTCCAATGCTGCGATGACCTGTGCACCATAAATCGCCTCTCCATCGTGACTTACACTACCAGCTCGTTTCGCTAAATCAGCCGCGAGTTCGGGATCACCGGGGGCAACCATTGCCCAACCATCTATGAAAATCTGGGCACCGATCTGTTCTGCTACGATCTTACTGTTGAGTTCCATCGAGCCACTCTGTGGAGCCTCGATTCCCTCCTTTAATCTTAAGAATGCCGTATGTTCAGTGGAGTTGCCCATGCCTCCCCACCAGAGAATCGCCTTTCGGTCAATGATGTAGTTCAGCCAGGTGTGGCCAATCTGAGCCGGAGTGATGTCCTTAGAGTAACCATAGTCCTCCAAAGCTCTGATGAAGGTAAAAGTTCCGGAGATATCATCGTCCGTGACAATTAAGGGAACATTTAACTTCTCATGCACGTAGTAGTTGATGTCTCCTAATTGATTAGAAATTTGCTCGTATTCCCAACCTTCAAATGGTCTTCCTAAATAGACACCAATGATTTTACCTAATACGCCCGCGTAGACTCGCTCCAAATATTGATCATTCAATAAATAAGTCATTTTTAGCCTTTTGTTGCGCCACTTGTTAAACCGGCAATAAATCTTTTTTGAAAGAACATAAAAAGAATAGCAATGGGAGCCACCATCATCACAGCAGAAGCACTGACAAGACCCCAGTCATTCTCAAATCGGCTCTGAAAAGCGAAAAGTATAGTAGAAATTGGTTTCGATGATTGATCTTGAATAAAAGTTAGCGCAAATAGAAATTCATTCCAGACAGCCAAACCGACAACTAACGCCGTCGTTAGGAAAACAGGCCATGACAAGGGAACAGCAATCAGTAAAAATGTTTGAAAGGTGTTTGCACCATCCATTTTTGCCGAGTCAAACAAATCCTCAGGCAAATCGACCATATATGACCTAATTAAAAAGGTAGCAAATGGCATATTTAAACCAGCGTATATGATGATAAGACCAATATGAGTATTCATCAAATTCATTTGTTTCCACATAAGAAACAATGG
>WTIF01000036.1 GCA_011522845.1 Deltaproteobacteria bacterium | reverse complement strand
CTATTGATTTGACAGTTAAATATTTAATCCGGACTGAATATTTGAGAATCTAATTCTAGCTTTTGAAGTGACTTAAGAAAAACCAAAATTTGAAGAGAAATTACCGATCGCATTCACAGCCAATCGAGGTTCTTTGGCAGTAAAATTTGCTTTTTTTCAAGCCAGGGCTTGCCAATCATGCATAGAGCAGTGAGATTGGTATGGAGCCTTGTCAGCCAATAATCATTAACTTTTTGGGGAACCGCGATTCTTGGATTCGATTGGTTCTTGGTATCCTGACTTTAAGTAATGAGCATGCACTATGTTGAATTGAAATCCTTTGGGCTCCCCTGGGAGGTCTGCAAAATGGTTGATGGACCGGAACTAGGCTCACCCTCAGCAGATGAGGTTAACCTTCGTATCGAAGCAGCGCCCATCAACCCTGCAGAAATTCTGATCATGGAGGGGAAATATGCTTCCAAACCGCCCTTACCTGCCAGGCTTGGAATAGAAGGAGTGGGAACCATCACGGCTGTCGGGAATGGTGTCCAAGGCTTTGCTGTGGGGGGATCGGGTGATGAGCATGGGGAGGTCAAATTGGGCCCAAGAGATTCAAGTACCAGCATCCACTTTGATCAAAGTATCAACTGAAGCAGACTTACTTCAAATTGGGATGCTCAAGGTCAACCCAGCTACCGCTAAATTCATGCTGGATCGCTATGTTGATCTCAAACCAGGTGATTGGGTCGTCCAAAACGCTGGAAATTCCGCAGTCGGTCGATACTTGATTCAATTGGCAAAAGCCAAGGGAGTTCACTCCATCAACATTGTGCGTCGTGAAGGACTAGAACAAGAGTTGACTGAAATAGGTGCAGACTTGGTGTTGGTTAATGGAGAAGATCTTCCAGAGAAAGTCAGGGCTGAGCTAGGAGATGCCAATATTCCCTTGGCGATTGATGCTGTTGCTGGAAAGGCAACTCTCAGCCTGGGAGGGATTTTGAGTGAGGAAGGAACTGTCGTCAATTATGGACTCCTGAGCGGGGAACCGTGTCAATTGACTGCGGACATGGTGGTTTTCAAAGGAATCACACTGACTGGTTTCTGGCTTGCCAAAACCTTGGGGGCGATGACTGCAGAAGCGAAGCAGCAGCTATATGGTGAACTGGAGAGCCTGGTCGCATCAGGAAAAATTTCGACGCCAGTTGAAGCAACTTATCATTTGGGCCAGTTGGAAGAGGCTCTTCGTCATGCCTACCGTGGCGGTCGCAGTGGTAAAGTTCTCTTTACTCCCAATGGTTGAACTCAAATTCCATCTCCAGGGGAGAGTTAGATCGCCCCAGATAACGTGATCTAATCCTCCAACTCGGGTATCTGCAGCAACCGAAAAGGATGGCCGCTCAATTGGAACAGCCTAACCAGTTCCTCCCTACCAATCCTGAGCGTACTCGTATTCACCAAAGGGTGGCACAAAAGGTACTGCTCCTTCCACAGGTCTTCATCTATTAGAACCTCGACTTCGCAATCCATATCGTGGAGCACCCCCAACAAAGAGACAGATCCCGGCTCTACGCCCAAATACTTCAATAAGCGATCTGAAGAGCAGAAACTCAAGCGGCCATAGCCGATAAATTCGGAGACCTTCTTGAGATCAACGCGTTTGTCCTGCTCAACCGTCAATAGAATGTGATGCTTCCCTTTCTTGTCACGAATGAAGAGATTCTTGGTTTTTCCACCAGAAATTGCAGGTGACAATCTCTTTGACTCCTCCACCGTATAGACAGCTGGATGATCAAATTTTTCATATGAAATCTGATGTTCGTCCAAGAAATGATAAAGCTCTGAAGGAGTCATCGGATCCCGTCGAATGCAATGATTGTTCAGATAGATTGAGGCCCAAACTGCACACAAGATGGCTGAAGCTTGAGTTGTTGATTATCAGTTTGCTTTAACATTCCAGTTTGTTGGTCAACGGCAAAGGAGAGAATATTTCCGGACACCTGATGGGCCACCACCAACCATTGCCCATCTGGATGGATTGAAAAGTTCCTGGGAGATTGACCGCCTGTGGAGACATGCCCAATCAATTCTAGTTTTTCATCAGGAAGTATCCGATAACAACAGAAGCTATCATGCCCTCGATTGGTGCCGTACAAGAATTTGCCACTCGGATGAACATGAATGTCTGCCGTAGTACTCTCGTCTGAAAAATCACTTGGTAGAGTGTCGATCTTCTGAACATAATCCTTCTCAGGCAGGCCGTCTTCCCCAACAGGAAACACGAGAATCGTATTCCCCAGTTCGTTGATCAGATACATACTCTTGTTTGAATTACTGAACGTTAAATGACGAGGCCCTGAACCAGCTGGCAGTGTTAGACAACGATCTTTGAGCAGAGCCAGTTTTCCCTGGGGATTGATTTGATAAATCATTAATTGGTCTGTGCCCAAATCAGTCACCAACAGATGACGTCCGTCTGGTGTCAGGTGAGCCATGTGTGCGTGAGGTCCTTCCTGACGTTTCAGATTGACGGAGCTTCCTTGATGCTGATGAAAATCACTTTGCGCTGAGAGGCTTCCATCCTTCAAAACTTGATAAGCACTGACACTTCCACCCGAATAGTTCGCAACGAACAATGCGTCTTCCGAAGTAGACAAGCTCAGGTGACAAGGGTGGTCCCCATTGGTTGGCTGGTTGTTCAAAGATACTAAGTTTCGACCTTCTTCAGAAATCTCGAAACCCACTACTCCCCCACCGGAAATACCCTGGTATTCTGCAACTTCAATCACAGCATAAAGACGCTGTAAATCCTTGGTGACAATCAGAAAAGATGGATTTTCAACTCCCTTCACTCCTTTGACGTATGTCAACTGACCAGTAGTCAAATCAAGATTGTAAAGTTGAATGCCTTCCATTTCAGGAGAAGCATATCCTCCCACGTAGATTAGTTGATTATTCATGGCCATTTTTTAACAATTTTGAAGGAATGAAAAATTTGACAAAGTCAGCATGCCAGCAGTGATTTAGCGCTTTCAATACGATTTTTCTTCGTATGGAAGAAGAAAACATTCATTGATTTTAGAATTTCTTTTTGCGCTCTTGATCACTTTCGGTTAAAAGTTTCGCCTTATCTGTTACTCCGGTATCAGATCTATCTCAAGTGGAGTATTTTTCAGCAGATGATTTCTCCACTTCGCTCACCACAGAAGCATCCTCTTGTTTCTGTTTGCTTACACTCATTTTGAGGTTCAGATGAAAAAGATGTTCACCAAACTCGGGCTGGTGTTATTGGTCAGTCTATTCGCAGTGAAATCCTTGTGGGCACAAGTCACAGTCTTAGGTTGGCCCGGGGGTCCTGAGGAAACGGCTCTACGCAAAGCAGTAGAGGTTTACAACGCAGGCCCAGGTAAAAGCAATGGGACCGTTAGCTTGATCTTCTTCAACCGCGATGGATTCTGGGATAAACTTCAGGCTGACTTGGCAGCTGGCACCACTGAGTTTGACATCAACCTGACCGCTACCTACGCAGTCGGTCGCTATGCCCCCTACATGCAACCACTGAGTCTGCCTTCAGCAGCAACAGATGTCTTTGGGGAAAAAGTCTTGAAGACTATGCAGTTCGAAGGAGAGCAGTTCGGAGTTCCTACCGATCTTAGCCTTCACTTCATGTACTATCGCGATGATTTGATTGATAAGTTACTGAGTGATGCAGGCTGGCAGAAAATCTATGGGGAAATTTCTCAGAAGTACCTGGGCAAAACACTATCCCCCAAGAATCCTGACACTTGGAATTGGGAAGACTACGCGGCAACAGCATTGTTCTTCACAAAGAGTGTCAACTCCGCAAGCCCGACACGCTATGGAACTGTTCTGCAGATGAAGAACTTGCTTTTCAACATGATGATCTGGCATTCGACCGCAAGGTCTCATGGCGGTGAGTGGCTTGATGCCAACGGAAACGTCATGGTGGATTCATGGGCATTTCGGCAAGGACTGCAGCTGTATAAAACCCTCTATGATGCCGGTGCTTCTCCGAAAGATTCGACTTCCTATGAGTATGCGGAAGCCAATGCGGCCTTCGGTTCGGGGCAAGCCGCTACGATGCTGCAATGGAACGCTGCTTTTGGTAGCTTGAACAATCCCGAAGAAAACCCTGCCGTAGCCGGAAAAATCGGAACAGTCGCTCCTCCTGCTGGACCAGCTGGACGTGTCACGCACATCCATGGTCTGGGCTTGGGCTTGAACAAGAATTCCAAGAACAAGGATGCAGCGATCAAGTTCTTGAATTGGCTCTCCGGCGCAGATGCGATGGAAACCTATGCCCTAGGTGGCGGTTCCCCAGCTATGGCAAAATCCATCACCGACAAGATTTCTGGTGATCGACCAGACCTGATCAAGTTGGGTGACTTCGCTGGAAGCTATGGCTTTGTGATGAATGGTGGAACCTCTGCTTCTGCCTTGCAGATCTACACCCTGCAAGCTGAGCAGTTCACTGGATACTGGTCTGGAACCAAGTCCTTGGACGAGGCACTTCAAGCCACCAGCAAGGGAATGGCTGAGCTTCTCAAGTAAGCTTTCAGGCGTTTTCTTACCCCAAAATTCAAGTCCAGCATGCAGGTGAGCAGTAAGGAGAAATTCTGGCTGACAGCCCCGATCACTTTTTTTCTTTTGGTGATGCTCGGGTTTCCGCTGCTGTTGGACTTGATTTACAGTGTTTCGGAGGTAACTTTTGAGAACCTCCTCTCTCCACGCCTTCAGGGTTTTGAAAACTATTTTGAAACCCTGCAAGATCCCACCTACTGGGATGCCCTCGCATTCTCCTTAAAATTCGGACTCACTGCTTCGCTGGTCCAGTTGATCCTAGCGTTGTTCCTGGCAATCTACCTGGAACCCCTGTTGGCTCGTCATCCCTGGCTAATGGCAGTACTAATGGCGCCAATGATGGTGGCCCCTGCTCTGATCGGGTTGATGTACCGACTGATCCTGCATGAGTTTGTGGGAGTGATCCCTTACTACCTCTGGGAGTGGGTGGGGGATAGCCCTGCCTTTCTCGGAACCGAAAATGCGTTTCTGACACTGGTCACCATTGAAATCCTCCAATGGACCCCCTTCGCACTGTTAATTCTCTACACGGCTTATCGAGCAATTCCCACCCACCTTCGGGAAGCTGCCCGGATGGATGGAGCCAACTCTGCACAATTGCTTTTGTTAGTGGAGTTGCCTTACATGATGCCTGTCATTTTGTTGACTTTCTTCATCCGCTTCATCGACTCTTTCCGAGTTTTTGACAACATCTATGTTTTGGTGGGCAGCGGAGCCGGAGGGACCAGTACCTCGTTGAGCATCTACATCTATAAGGCCTTTTTTCGAGGTGGAAATATCGGGCAAGCTGTTGCAGCCTCCGTGCTGTTATTCCTCGCAGCCTTGTTATTGATTGCTCTGCTGGAGCGATTCAGTCGTCGAATGGAGACCACATGAGCATGTCCTTCCGCTGGCTGGTCTTTGGTCTGGCTGCATTGCTGTTTAACTTCCCATTGATTTCGACGCTGCTGACTTCTCTCAAGTCAGAGGGCGAAATCGTCTCCAACCCTTCCATTGTGATTCAATCCCCTACCTTCGCGAACTACGTGAAGATTTTCGAAATGGCTGACCGCTTCGATATCCTCCATTTCCTCTGGAACTCATTGGTCATTTCAGCATTGGGCGCTTTCTTTGCGCTCCTGCTAGCCTTTCCCGCAGCCTATGTCATCGTAAGAACCGGCTTTGGTCGAAATTGGCTGCTACCCTTTGTGCTCAACTTGAGAGCCCTACCGCTGATCATTTTTGCCATTCCACTGTACATGATGTTTCAGGCCGTTGGGCTGCTGGATACCCTGTTTGGACTGGCGCTCATCATGTGCATCATCAATTTGCCACTGACGTTGGCCCTGCTGTCTTCAACGCTACGGAACATTCCAGAAGAATTGGACGATGCAGCTCGGGTTGATGGAGCTTCTACTCTTTCGATCATTCTACGGATCATTCTGCCACTTTCTGTAGCCGCTATCGCATCATCCTCTGTGCTCGGATTTGTTTACGCCTGGAACGAATTTCTCTTCGGGCTGATGTTGACAACTAAATCAGCCACGCCGATTACAGTAGGTGCTTCCTTCTTTTTCTCAGCAAGTGGTGGTGGAGTTAAATGGGGAGTGGCCTCAGCTGTCATCATTTTGTCCCTTTTACCTCCCTTAGTGGTCGGCTTGCTCTTTTACCGTTCGATCGGCAGTTCCCTCACCGGTGGAGCCGTCAAAGGTTGATGGGCCAAGACTCATTCAAGAAGTGAATTGCAGCAGGAAAGGCATTCTTGGTTGAAAGATCACTTGTTTGGAGAGTAACCGCTATCCTGATGACAGGCCTCCTAATCTTGAGTGCTATCGTTCAATGGAACGATCCTGACCCCCTGCGTTGGATACTTTGTTACTCCGTCACCGCAATCATTACCCTCTGCTCACTGATCCGCCCACTACCACCATACATCCCTCTAATTTGGGGACTGGTTGTCTTGCTCAGTAGCTTGTTTGTGGGAATGGATTTTTTGATGAGCGAGGAGCAGTTCGACTGGAACTCGTTCTGGAATGTAATTGCTATGAAGAACGAAGCTGTTGAATTAGGCAGGGAATTGGGCGGATTGCTATTGGTGACAGGCTGGATGGCTGTTTTGACTTGGAGAATAAAATTTACACGCATGCAACAGCGAACAAAAATGATCTGATGAAAAATACAACTGGTTTTGATTATCAAGCACTCTATGGTGACATCCACAATCACTGTAATATTTCCTACGCTCACGGGAGCTTGGACGATGCCATCAAAAACGCAGCGCTACGCTTGGATTTTGCCTCCATTACCGGTCATGCCTCATGGCCTGACATGGATGAGCATGACCCAAGAATTCAGCATATCGTTCAATTCCACCAACGTGGTTTCGCCAAGCTGCATAAAAACTGGGACAACTATCTTGAAAGGATTTCCAAAGCAGAAACGGCGCATCAGATTGTTTTATTTCCAGGCTACGAGATTCATTCGAATGAGCATGGTGACTACACCATTGTTGGATTGAAGCCATCTACCAAGATGATTTTGGAAGACTCCCCTCAAGAACTTCGACAAAGAATTTTCAGAGAGAACCTTGAAGAGGAATATTTAATTTTCCCACACCACATCGGATACCGCCAAGGGGCGAGAGGCGTTAATTGGAATAGTTTTGAAAACCCTCTGACGCCTCTAGTTGAGATTGCCTCAGCACATGGTTTTGCCGAAGAAGACCTCTCTGACCGACCTTTTCTACATTCTATGGGACCTCAGCAACACCAGGGTTCCATGCGCTACGGGTTGGGGCTTGGCCATCAATTTGGTGTGATTGCCAACACAGATCACCATAGCGCCCATCCTGGCAGCTACGGCCATGGTGTAACCGGCATTTGGGCCCACAGTGATCGGCGTGAGGGTATCTGGGAAGCCCTACATGCGAAGCGCACTTGGGCGATGACGGGTGACCTAATGCAACTCAAGTTTGTTGTTGGAAATCAGCTGCAAGGATCAATTTGTCCTGATCTTGGTGAACCAGGAAAGATTGAAGTCCAGTCTACCAGCCCAATTGATTACATTGAATTGCTCACACCAGAACAACGGCATTGTTGGCACATGCCGTTGATCTCAGAGCGTAAAATGGCGGAGGAATTCGAGGGGGCGGAGGAAGCAATCGTCTGGATTGAACTAGGATGGGGCGAAAGGGGTAAGGCGGCAAACTGGGACGTAAGTCTTGAACTGGATGGAGCCACGATTTTGGAAGTCATACCGCGGTTCAGGGGTTTTGAAGTAGTTTCTCCCCTAGACAAACGAACAACTGAAGTTCCCATTCAACATGCGAGTTGGGAACAGCTCAATGAAAGTTCAGTTGATTTTCATTGCGGCACTTGGGGCAATACAACAAACTCGACTTCTTCTACTCAAGGGCTGGCTTTACGGATTACCAATAAATCTTCAGCCAAGCTTAGAGTCCGAATGAATCAGGAATCTCTCAATTTACCAATTCAAGCTCTTACCAAGGGAAGTATTTCAGGAAACTTGGGTCCTATCGATTCTCCAGCCTACCGAATCGGCTTAAGCCTACCTTCCCAATATTCAAGAGAGGTATCTTTTCAGTTGAATTCAGAATGTTTTAAAAAATGCGAATATCAATGGGTTTATGCGAGAGTTCGACTCAAGAACGGACACTGGGGAGTTTCTTCTCCGATTTTTCTTTATTGAGATTAGTGGGCTATCTCCTAGATAAGATGGAGATTTTGGGATTAATAAATTTTGTGTCGATAGACAATTTCACTCAGTTGTTATGAATAAAAATTCCACTCAAAATCTCTTTCAAAAGGAAACATTGGTTTTCGGCGATGATGGTAGTCAAAATGACTCAGGTTAGAAGCTGTCACTCCCGGAGTATCTACCCTAATAAATCGTGTACAAATTTCTTCATACGCTGCAATCGGTGAGTTCACTCCCTTGGCAATCAAGACGTTGAACTCCGCTGGTTCTAGGCGACAACTACGCAGTTGTTCCAAGCTATAGGGTGCCATCCGCTTGCTGGTGAGCAGAATCGTCAATCCTCCCGTACGAACCACGACACTCAATCCCTGGTCAAAGTGAGTAAAACCTCCGTGTCGAGCTTCTTTCTCTTCAAACTTTCCTTCAAAAATACCGATGACTTCTACTTGTGCTACCAAGGGAGGTCCATGAAGTTGATCGGTCTTTCCACCCATTGCCAAGGTCAATTTTCCACCTGAACCAACTGCCACTGCCTTTTCAACAGCCTCTGGATCATAGAGACAGACAAACGATTTAGGAATCTGGTGCTTCAGCAGTTCCGAGGCAATCAAGGTTCCATCAGCAGGTGATCCCCCACCAATATTGTCTCCCATATCGAGTAGACAGGTACATGCGCTATCTTTCTTGATTAGTTGCATCGCATCTTCAATGGACACCCCAGTACCTTCAAAATCAGTACGACGTTTCCAGAGATATTCAGACAAGTCTCCCAAGACACGTTCAGCGACTTCAGCCGATTCATCGGCGACTGCTAAGAGAGAGGTTCCCATTTCATTAACATCTGCATAGGGATATCCCTGCAAAATACTCAAGGAAAGCAGCCCTTTTGTTTGTCTCAGTTGATCAACGAGAGCATAAAGTTCCTGACACGGTGATAACTCTGTACATTGTTTTTCAATATTCATCACAAAGGGTAGAAACGCTGCGCGCTGAACGGGTTTCACCTCCTCTTGCAGAGTCTTCCATATCAACTCAGCTGCCTCAACTCCACGAGCACGTTGATCCAAGTGTGGATTCGTTCGATAACCAATCAGGGCATTCGTTGAAGCGACCATCAGTGGAGACAAGTTGGCATGTAGATCAAGGGTGCCGATGATGGGAACCGACTCTCCAACTTATTGCCTGGGTTCCTTCAGCCAAACGCCATCGGCATCCGGGTGAAGCTCACTCACAGTTGCTCCATGAGGTGCGACGAGAAAGCCATCGAGAGGCCCGGCGGCTTCAACCTGTTCCATCATCATTTTTAGCAACCGATTGAAAGCCTCCTTTTGAATTGTCCCGTACGGGATCGCTCTCGCAGCAAATAGAGGGACTGCTTCTACCCCGGCCAATTCCAAGCCTTCCAGAAATCCTGCTACTTCATGGTGTGTGTTTCCCATCTGCTTTCGGATGGACTCGCCTGTCAGCAGCAGATCATCTTCAAAGTGATGAAACTCGGTTGGTTGGTTCAGAAAAGTATTGGACTCCTGCATCAGACACAAAATGCCAACACGCATAGGATCTCCTAGATCAATGAGTATGGTTGTTTCCCGAAGGTTTGAAAACAGGAGGTTGGGAATGAATTTTTGAAAATCGTGACGAAAAGGGAAGGTATAGCGGGCTCAGAACTTCAGCGCAACAGAAGCTTTGGTCCTAGTATCGAATCGATTCAAGGAAAAAGGCGGGAGGAAAGCTGATTTGAGGAAGGGCTGGTAGTGACTAGCGGAGTGCTGACCAGCCTCATTCCCTATGAAAATCAGGCTCCGGAGCACATTCCAAAGAAGTAAACTGCGGTGTTGTTGGTGATGCGATCTTTACAGACATGCTTGCCGCTGCATCCAGCCAGTGAACCGACGAACAGCAGAGCAAAAACAAGAAGAGTCATTTTCATACGGCCTCCATGGTCGTTTTTCAGTACTACTGATGCGATTCTACGCATCAAAACCTTCAAATTGAGAAAAAATTCATTCAAATTCTTTACCAGTCACTCTCTCTAAACTTTCCAAATTCGAATTCAATTTTCTCCACATTGAGGAATTGCAGTTCACTCCATTATGCTGTCTAAAATCTGATTGATTCAACAATCAGAGCCAAAGGAAGAGCAAATATAACTTCGTGCAAACTTGGAATGAGCAACGACCCCACAATTTATCCTCAAAAGATTTGGAACCTGAAACCATTGATCAATGAAATTCCCCAAGTTCAAATTGGAGTGAAACATGAGTGAAAAAGAACTTCATAGCGGTGGCTGCAGCTGTGGTGCTGTGCGTTACGAGACTCACGGCAAACCTACACGCGTCGCAGTCTGTCATTGCCGATACTGTCAGACCCGAACTGGCTCTGCTTTCGGCATGAATGTTTACTTTGAGGATTCCCAGATTCAAATCACCTCTGGTGAGTTGAAGGACTATTCCTTCTTAAACAATGCAAAGCGGCAATTTCGCAATCGCTTCTGTCCAAACTGTTGAACAACCGTCTTTTGGAGTATCGAGATGCGGCCTGGCTGGACGGGAATTGCGGCTGGGACTTTTGATTCACCATCTTTCTGGTTTGAAACTGATGAGGCTGTACAGATTTTCACTCGCTCAAAAGCTCCCTTTGTGGATGTTTCTTTCTCAGACTCTCATGAAACTGCAGCTTATTTCGCCCCCATTCAATCCGACCGCCCCGGGTTGTCCATCCAAGATGAACAACCCTTGAAGCCCTACGACATGCTACATGTCACCGAGAAGCCTGGAGATTGACTTCGCACCTATTTCACTAAACAACCTCCATCGCCACATGCCCCGGTTGAGCACGAACCCGTGCTAACCAAGCTTCAATGGCAGGAAAATCACTAAGGATCTGTCCTGCTTCATTCGCTTTGTGGGTATAGGCATAAAGGGCAATGTCAGCGATTCCATATTGCCTGCCAAAAAATTCGCTTTCTCGGAGATGTCGTTCCATCACACCGAGCGCATCTCTACCCGCCTGTTGACGCCGCTCCAACTCACGCTCATCATACTCTCCCACCCGCAGATAGTTCTTCCAGAATCGGGGGGTTGCGATGTTTGGCTCATGGCTATATTGCTCAAAGAATAACCACTCGTGCACTTTGCTACGTTGCCAAGGATCGCTTGGTAGAAATCCTGTCCCCTCCGCGAGGTGCAACAAAATCGCATTGGATTCTGCCAGATAGCGACCATCTCCCAAAGCAAGAGTTGGGACCTTCCCGTTTGGATTCATCTCCAGAAATTGTGGAGTTCGACTCTCTCCTTTCAGGATGTTGGTCTCCACATAGATGAAAGGCAGTCGAAGCTGGTGCAGCAGCAACCGAACTTTGTAACCATTGCCAGAGGATTTGAAATCATAAAGGGTGAGCATGAAATTCCTTTGAAGAATGCTTGATCCTACTTGAGACCTCGGTGTAGTCTTGCCAAAAATTCACTAGATTCATGGAGTTCTTTTATGGCCAGATCCAAACTGCAAACCACCACGATTGGCTCTTTCCCAAAGCCCGATTTTTTGCCAATTCGGGACTGGTTCGATGCAGCGCGAAGTGAGGGAAGCATGAACTCTCCCAAAACAACAACGAACTTTACGGACTACAGTGAGACAAACGCCGATGATGAAGCCTTATACATTCGGGCTGCTGAACGGATAATTTCTCTACAAATCAAAGCGGGAGTGGATATCCCGACCGACGGAGAAGTGCGCAGGGAGAATTACATTCATTATCACTGCCGCCACCTGAATGGGTTTGATTTCCAGCAATTGGAACATCGTGTTTTGCGGGACGGTGCCTATGAAACCGATCTTCCAGCAATTCGAAGTCAGATTCAGCATATAGGCTCGGCTTACTCGGTTCGGGATTTTCAGGCTGCTCAGTCTGTTTCCAGTCGGCCGATCAAGTTTACGATTCCCGGCCCGTTAACCATCATGGACACCAATGCTGATTGCTTCTATCAAGATCGAAAACGCCTGGCGGAGGATCTAGCAAAAACTGTAAACTTCGAGATTCTGGCGCTGGTTGAAGCTGGTTGTAAATATGTCCAAGTCGATGAGCCCCTCTTTGCTCGGCAGGTCACCGACGCTAAATCTTTTGGCTTTGAAATGCTCGAACGCTGCTTCCATGGAGTTCCTAAGGAAGTTCGCAAAATAGTTCATATCTGCTGTGGTTATCCCAATTTTCTGGACGAAGAAGATTACAAGAAAGCTGATCCTGATAGTTATCACCAACTGGCCCATGAAATGGACCAACTCAACTTTGATCAAATCTCCATTGAGGATGCCCACCGTGCAAATAACCTAAAACTGCTGGAATTATTTGAAAAGAAGACGATCATCTTCGGTACCATTGCCATTGCCAGGAGTCGGTTGGAAAGTGTGGAGGAGGTGACAGGGCGAATCAAAGGAGCTCTTGAACATATTGACCGGGACCGACTGGTGATTGCTCCGGACTGTGGACTGGGATTCCTATCGGAAGAACTGGCTGCAGCCAAGTTAGATGTGATGTGCC
>WTIF01000020.1 GCA_011522845.1 Deltaproteobacteria bacterium | reverse complement strand
TTTGAATAGAGAGAGTGCAATGTCTCACCAGCCCAAAGGCTCTCTTTATCATTAATTTGAAATTCTTCGCTATTTTGGTTGAGTGTAATTGTATCAGCAGTATAGGTTTGCAATTTGATTGCATGAGCACCAGACTCAGCTGCAGCATCAACCAAGTCAAGTGCTCTTTGTAGGCTCTGATTATGATTGCCACTCATCTCAGCAATAAGATAAGGCGGGCAATCTGGGCCGATACACTTATCTCCTATATAAAATGAGTCCATTTAAAGTTCAGGATCTAAGAGGTTTTAAGAAGTATCTTAAACCAAGTTTAGGGGATGCCTGCTCCTGGAAACCAGTTGAGAGAAAGACTCGAGCACTGGGCTCATTGCCACACTTAACGTATGCTTTTACTTCGGCAACATCTCTCCAAGTTCTAGCAAGATCTGACAAGCCAAGATTTAGCAGTTTCGAAGCAAGGCCCTGCCCCCTGAACAAACGGTCAATTGAAAAACTGACTACAACACGATTGAGATCATTCTCGGTTCTCACAAACCTAATTTGACCAAGAGGAAGGCCATCAGAGTCAACTAAAAGCCTGAGAAGAGCAAGTGAAGATCTCAAGGAACCCATAAACCACTCTTTGTGTTCCTCCAAGGTTATTGAGGAAACTTGAAGGCTAGATTGACGAACAGTTGGATCGTTGCACCACCAGAAATACAGACCCAAATCTCTGTCACATGCCGGCCTTAAAAAAACAGGTTGGATTATTCCAAGCATCAATGCAGCCACGCGATTGACTCCATATCCATCTAATAGTATGAAGGCAGCTTCAGACATATCTGATAATTGTGAATGTGCACCCTGTAGTGTTTCCAGTTGTTCGCAAAAAGATGTCAGCAAATCTGAGGATTTGGACTGAGTGATTGTCGTAATAGCACCACAGGTACTGAGACCAGCTAACAAGTCAAGTTGATTATCAGCAACAGGAGTTGTAATAGCTGGCAAACCTAAACAAGCCCTTTCCCAGCTATGGACTCCTCCGGCGCCTAAAGCTAGATCAGCCTCATTGACCAAAGGAGCGAGACTGGGCATACCGATGTGAAGCTTCCAACCTGCAATTTGCGAAACAAATGCTTTAACCTGGTTCAAATGTGGGGCTGAGTTTCCTAGAACAACATCAACATTAATACCTTGCAAATTTGACTCTAGGAGTGCTTGAAGTGCTACAAGGGTGACATTGGAAGAATCAACACCGCCAAAAAATACCAGAATGCGACCTAATCTATGACGAGTAGATGAACCCTGACGGAGCTCAAGATAATCAGAGGTCAGCAAAGAAAAAAAGGGCCCAAAGAGCGTGACAACATGTTTATCAAGAAGATCTTGATAACCAGAATCACCAGAACTACCCAGACGTCCTGAATCAATCAAAAAGTCAACACAATGGTATCTATTCGCAAGATCATCAATGGCTAGCAATTTGGCAGAAGACCAATAAGAAGAGATTCTTCTCTCCCAGATCGAACTGATTGCGTAATGATCGACAACAATGAAGTCTGGGACAAGAGTAGATCTGGTCTTAATTAACTCCCAGCAGTCATTTGCATCCTGTTCTTCAGAACATCCCAACCACCCTAAATAGCTGCTGTCTGTTTCAGATAGTAGGCCGGAAGACCGTCTGGGCAAGGTCAGATACTCAAAATCACTATCAAGAAGCGACTGATGAAGAGAGTCAGAATGATCGCGACATAAAAACAGAATACGACAACCGCGACTTTTCAAGAACCTTGCTAAGTTTTTGCAGCGACTAAGGTGTCCAGTCCCAATTGAAACTGATGCATCAACTCTGAAAAAGATCGTTTTTAGGGAACATTGAACAGGCATTAAACACCTTTTTGAAGGATTTGATAAAGAATCTCTGCACGCAACCAGTCCTCTTCAGTATCGATATCTTGAACTCGCCAGCGAGGTATGAGGAGTGGTCGTGAATTTTGAAAGATATTGTGTTCTGATAACCATGTACTGGGCGTGGCCCAATAAAACTGTCCAGCATCATGAAATGCTTCCTGCAAATCTTGACTGCGTATATCAGAATAGGCAGGATAAAACATAGAACCATATCCATCAGAATCCAACTTCAGAGCCCTCTGAATCGGGAAAGGGAAGGAAGTAGCAGAAAAGATAAAAGTGTTAGGGCGTACATTAGCTAATAAATTCTGGGCATGCCTTAAATCGTCAACTTGAACAAAAGGAGCGGTGGCATAGAGACAGCATACGTGTTGGGAAGTTATCTGATTCTCAGACATCCAAGAGACTGCGTGGTGAATGACATCTCGGGTAGTGGCGTGGTCTGATGAAAGTTCAGAAGGTCGAATAAAAGGAATCTCTGCGCCAAGAGAGGAAGAGAGTTCTGCAATCTCTAAATCATCAGTACTAACAAATACTTGGTCAAAGCAACCGGATTGAAGAGCAGCCGCAATAGACCAGGCAATCATCGGCTTACCACAAAAATCCCGAATATTTTTCCTGGGAATTCGCTTACTGCCTCCCCGAGCAGGAATCACACAGATATTCATTCCGAGCAATCAGTAGACGAGTATTTATGTAAAAGCGCAGCGAGTGAAGAAACCACACGATCTTGATCAGCCACGCTTAATCCTGGAAATATTGGAAGACTAATAGCAGACGTAGCATAAGCCTCGGCCTCAGGATACTGGCCATCCGTGAAGCCCAATGCGCGATAATAGGGCTGCAAATGTACTGGACTGTAATGAAGCTGAACACCTATCCCCAGGGCCCGTAGGCCTTCAAATATCAAACGATGCTGTTCAACTGTGAAATTTTGAAGGCGAACTACCGCCAAATGCAATGAGCTATGAACTCCGTGAGGAATATGCAGCAACTCAACAGGTAATCCAACCAGAAGCTTCTTGTAGTAAGCGAACTGACGATTACGTTCAAACACGATGGCATCAAGTCGGCTCAACTGGCTAATCCCCAACGCCGCTTGAATGTCAGTCATTCGGTAATTAAACCCAAGCTTTTGTTGTTCATACATCCAAGGTCCTGAAGAAACTCGTTCAAAACGAATTCGTTCGCGAACAATCCCATGGCTTCGCAGATCAGTCATGCGTTGGGCAAGATCAGGATTGTTTGTGGTGGCAAGTCCGCCTTCTCCAGTCGTTATAATTTTTACTGGGTGAAAACTAAAAATACATATATCACTGTATTTACA
>WTIF01000199.1 GCA_011522845.1 Deltaproteobacteria bacterium | reverse complement strand
GGTCACAACTCAGGTGTTTTGCACTCTGGTATTTATTACAAACCCGGTTCAATGAAGGCGATTAATTGCCGACAAGGTAAGAAATTAATGGAGGAATTTTGTAGAGAAGAAGAAATCACCTACGAAATCTGCGGTAAAGTCATTGTTGCTACTAGAGAAGAAGAAATTCCTGCACTTGAACAAATTTTTTCTCGTGGACAAGAGAATGGAGTAAACTGTGAAAAAATTGATCAATCACAACTTAAAGAATTGGAGCCCCATGTAAACGGGATTTGTGGAATTCATGTACCAGAAGCAGGAATTGTAGATTACAGTGAGGTTTGTAAAAAGTTACAGAAAAAAATCCAAGAGCAAGGAAATCAGATTATCTGTTCCGCCAAGGTTCTGGCAGTTCACCAATCTGGCCCTGAAATCATTGTTGAAACAACCATCGGTGAAGTGAGAGGTAACTATCTCGTTAACTGTGCGGGGCTGTATTCAGATAAGGTAATGGAATTGACTGGTCAAAAGACAGAAATGCAGATCGTGCCTTTCCGAGGGGAGTACTATTATGTAAAGCCAGAAAAAGAATACTTGTGCAGAAATCTGATTTATCCCGTCCCTGATCCAGCATTTCCTTTTCTAGGAGTCCACTTTACACGAATGATTCATGGGGGCTTGGAATGTGGTCCAAACGCCGTTTTAGCTTTTGCGAGAGAGGGCTACAAGCGAAGTGATTTAAACCTCTCTGAGTTTTTGGAAACTCTGAAATTTACTGGATTCCAAAAGCTCGCTTTAAAGTACTGGCAGATGGGACTAGGAGAGATGTGGAGGTCTTGGTACAAACCTGCATTCGTAAAGGCTCTACAGAGACTAGTACCAGAAATTACTGCTGAAGATTTGATCGTTGCTCCAGCTGGAGTTCGCGCTCAGGCTGTTACTAAAGATGGTAGTTTAGTTGACGACTTCCTGATTGATGAAACAGAGAAGATTTTGAACATCTGTAATGCGCCCTCACCGGCTGCGACAGCTTCACTAAACATCGGAAGGCTTGTTTCAGAGAAATTGGCTACGCGATTTGTATGATCAGCTAATCACTCGATCAGACAGCTGTTCACAGATTTCTTCTTTCTGTTTGAGAGTAAAAACCAGCCAGTTGGCGATCTCATCCAGACTCCTGCGACAGCCCAAGCAATGTGTTCTTGCTGAATTTAACCTGCAAATTCCACAGCAAGGAGAAGGAGATTTTTCACTCATTTGGGGATCGCAATTGCTGAGGCTTCATAGCAAATTTGATCTCCTCGGGTATACCGATTGACAGCCTGCGTTTGGATCACATATCTGCTCCCACTCCCTAAAATCCCTCTCAGGTGATATTCTGCTGTTTTCTCAGCATCTTCCTTGGCATCTCTATCATCAAGGGCACACGCATTCCCTGTTGAAATTACATTACTCCCTCCTTGGTCTACCACTGCTCTTGATGGATTGTATTGATTGCGGAATTTTTCAGCCACATCACTACATCCAGAAGCCAGTAAACCGATGACTAGTATTTTCAAGATGCTTTTAGCGTACATAGGGACTATCCAACACAAAATCTAAATTACTAGTGCCCAATGGAACCAAATCTTTTGATCTACCGATCAACTCACCCTTTGCAGCTTGAAATGGCTGACCATCTTTATCTGTTAAAATTCTGAGAGAATATGGCCCTACTAAGTCTGTAGTCCCCATGGCATTCGAGGGACCAATCTGAAATTCCATTGGGAATGAAGGTGACTCCACGAATTTAAATGCAACCGGTCTACCTTGGCCAGGATCAAACAACATGATAATCAACTTATCGGTAGGAGAAACTTGCTTCAATAAATCTGGTGAGATTCGAACAGTGCCCTGAATGCTATCTTCCGGTTTGTCAGCTGGCTGTGATGAATCTAGAAGTTCTTTTGGGAAGGAATTAAATGGACGGTCTAATTCATAAGTAAATGACTCGGTACCCAAAGAAAGTGGAGGGGTCAAAGCCCCGATTAGTTCTCCAGGACTAGGCAAGTTCGGATTGCCATCCCTATCAGTAAATATGAGCAAGCGATAGGAACCTTGTAAACTTACTTGAGGCCCTGCATCAGCTTGTCCAATTGAAAATGTAATCGGTGGGAGAAATGGGTTGATCATGTGTTGAGCAACCGGAGTCAGCGTCTCGGGATCGAACAGAATCAGGTAAGCATTGTCTGTTTTGACAACTCCACCCGTAACACTGGGAGCTGTCTTAATAGTACCACTTATTGATGTCTGAATTTGAGATTCATTTCGCGCTATTTCCTGCCAGAGAGCATATCCGATCAGAGCTAAAATCCCGATTGTAACACTAGAATATATGAGGACGTTGCGTCCTTTCATGCGAGAACTTCTGCTTGTGGCGAAGTAGGGAGTGCAGATTCTCCCATCAGGTATTGATCAATGGATCGGGCCGCTTCCCGCCCTTCCCAAATGGCCCACACCACGAGAGATGCCCCTCGTTTGGCATCACCTGCAGCAAAAACCCCTTCTTCCGAAGTCTGGAACCGATTGTCTGCATGAATCGAGTACATTGGTTGTTGTCCATCCTCCAACATACTTAGCGTTTCACTTGCAGCTATTGGATCTTTCCTACCGCGCATACTAATCTTGACACCTAAATCATTCACCAAACCCGAAACAGTTGGTCCAATGAATCCCATTGCCAGCAAGATCAGATCAACATCAATCGTGAATTCTGTGCCCTCCAGACGCTTCATGACATTGCGACCGTCTTCTTGTTTCCACTCGACCCGAACCGCTTGCAATCCTTTCACTGCACCATTCTCATCACCAATCACTTTTTCAGTTAGAATGTTAGCTCTACAATCTGGGTCTACCTCTTCATGCACAGGAGTAGGACGCGGCTGCATGTTGACAATTTCAAACTGATAGACACGTCGATCAGCTCCTTGTCTGTTCAAATTCCCCAAACAGTCCGCTGCAGTAAATCCTCCACCTAAAATGGCTACTCGTTTTCCTTGAGCTTGAACTGCATCTGGCTTAGGAGCATCACCTGCAACAAATTGATTTCGTTGAGGCAAATAATCCATCGCATAGTGAATGCCCTTCAATTCCTTACCTTCGGTTGTCAATTCTCTTTTTTGTTGAGCACCGGTTGCCAGGAGAATCGCATCATGTTGTGAACGAAGCTCTTGCGAACTGATATCTTTCCCAACATGACAGTTTGTGATGAAACGGACTCCTTCAGCCTGCATCTGGTCTACTCGACGTTGAACATTAATTTTCTCCAGTTTGAAGTCTGGAATACCATAGATTAGTAGTCCTCCAAGTCGATCAGATTTTTCGTAAACTGTCACTTCATGTCCAGCTCTCCGAAGCTGTTGTGCGGCCGCCAAACCAGCTGGTCCTGATCCGATCACCGCAACTTTTTTACCTGTTAGCTTTTTAGGAGGTTGTGGTTTGATCCAGCCTTCTTGCCATCCACGATCAGCGATATGTTTTTCAATCTGCTCAATTGTTACAGAATTTTTCTTACGATGTCGCTCTTCCTCATCCAGCGTGTAATAGGCGTTTAGAACACAAGATTCCTCACACGGAGCTGGGCAGATACGACCAGTAAATTCTGGAAAATTATTGGTACTGTGAAGAGTATCCAGAGCTTCCCGCCAATGGCCGCGATAAACGAGGTCGTTCCAATCGGGAATTTGATTACCTAGCGGACAACCGTTGTGACAGAAAGGGATGCCACAGTCCATACAGCGAGAGGCTTGCACTCGAATTTCCGACTCGGAGTAGTGCACATCGTATTCACGAAAATCCTTAATTCTCTCAGCAATTGGACGTCTTGGGACATCTTGTTTGGAGTGCTCTAAAAATCCTGTATCATTACCCATTTTCTCTCTCCGTCAGGCAGCCTGTGAATTCATTTGTTCCAGAACCAGTCTATATTCTGTGGGCATCACTCGGACAAATTTTTGTAGTGTGTTGTCCCAGTCTTCCAACATTTTGCTGGCTCGCTCACTTTGAGTATATTGCAGATGTCGTTGAATCGTTTCCTTGACCCATTTCGCTTCATCCACCTGGCTTAGAGGGCCAAGTTCCACCATACCCTGGTTGCAACACTGCGTAAAATAACCCTTCTCATCGAAAACGTAAGCGATGCCTCCACTCATCCCTGCAGCGAAGTTTCGTCCTGTGTGACCAAGAACGATCACACGACCTCCTGTCATGTACTCGCATCCGTGATCTCCCACTCCCTCCACAACAGCGGTTGCACCACTATTGCGGACCCCAAATCGTTCACCAGCTATCCCAGAGAAGAAAGCTTCCCCGCCAGTGGCTCCATATAAGACAGTGTTGCCAATGAGAATGTTTTCATCCGCCTTAAATGTGGAGCTTTTGGGAGGATACACTATCAGCTTTCCTCCACTAAGCCCTTTACCCGTGTAGTCGTTGGCATCACCTTCCAACTCAAGTGTAACTCCACGCGCTAAGAACGCCCCAAAACTTTGGCCTGCTGAGCCGTTCAACTGACAATGAATGGTGTGATCGGGTAACCCCTCGGCTCCGTGGGCTAAAGCAATTTCTCCACTGAGCATTGTACCAATCGCTCGATGGATATTCTTCACGGGCATTTCAATTTTGACAGGCTTGCGCTGTTCGATTGCTTCCTTGGCTAGGGCAATCAATTCATGGTCAATCTGTTCATTAAGTCCATGATCTTGTTCCTGCGTACAGTAGCGAGTATCCCCTTCGCCAACAGGGATTTGTTTCAGAAGATTTGACAGATCCACATGCTTGGCTTTCCAATGGGTGATGTCAGAGCGCTGCTCCAAGCAATCTGATCTTCCGACCATTTCACTAAATGAACGGAATCCACACATTGCCATGATTTCACGAACTTCTTCTGCAACCATGAAAAAGAAGTTAATGACATGCTCTGGTTGACCAACAAACTTCTTTCGCAATTCAGGATCTTGCGTAGCAATTCCAACCGGGCAGGTATTGAGGTGACACTTGCGCATCATCACGCAGCCGATAGTGATGAGAGGGGCGGTTGAAAACCCAAACTCTTCGGCACCAAGCATCGCCGCAATAGCCACATCTCGGCCCGTTTTCAGTTGCCCATCTGTCTGTAATCGAACACGACCACGCAAGCGATTCAGCAACAACGTCTGGTGCGCTTCAGATAATCCCAACTCCCAAGGAACTCCAGCATATTTGATTGAAGTCAACGGAGAGGCACCTGTACCACCATCATGACCTGCGATCACAATCAGGTCCGCATGCGTTTTGGCGACCCCTGCTGCGATGGTTCCTACACCTGCCTCCGAGACCAATTTGACCGTTATTCGAGCCTTAGGATTCGCATTCTTTAGGTCAAAGATCAGCTGGGCAAGATCCTCAATTGAATAGATATCGTGATGAGGAGGTGGCGAAATCAGCGTAACCCCGGGCGTTGAGTGTCGCACCTTGGCGATTTCTTGGCTGACTTTTTTTCCAGGAAGCTGTCCTCCCTCACCTGGCTTTGCTCCTTGAGCGATCTTGATCTGTAACTCAACACAGTTGACTAAATAGTGAATCGTCACCCCAAAGCGCCCTGAAGCAACTTGCTTGATCCGACTCACTGGCCAATCACCATTTTCTTTTTTGTGGAAGCGTTGAGGATCTTCACCACCCTCACCACTGTTGCTTCTACCACCAATACGGTTCATGGCTACTGCAAGTGTCTGATGGGCTTCACTGCTGATGGAACCCAATGACATTGCACCAGTCGCAAAACGTCTAACAATCTCTTTTGCAGGCTCTACCTCTTCCAACGGAACTGGAGTTCCCTGCTTAAAAGTCAACAGACTGCGTGGGGTAGCTAGTCTTTGAGACTGCTCGTTGATTATATCTGAGAACTTTTTAAAGACTTCTCTGCTATTTTTCTGAGCTGCCTCCTGGAGCAACAAAGTTGTCATTGGATTGACTTGATGGTACTCCCCTCGGCGGCGCCAGAAATATTGGCCCCCAACGGATAATGTGTTTTTGAGATCTGGCGTTTCGACATACGCAGAAGCATGACGCCTCAGACATTCTTCACCCAACACTTCAACAGTCACCCCGCTGATTTTGGATGGAGTGCCGGCAAAGTATTCATGGACAACATCTTCACTCAAACCGATGGCTTCAAAAATTTGTGCCCCACGATAACTCTGAATCGTGGAAATACCCATTTTCGCAAAAACCTTGAACATTCCTTTGCGGATCGCCTTCAGATAATTCTTGATCGCTTTTTCATAGGTCAATTCTTCAGGGAGGGTCCCCTCTGAAAGGATCTGCTCAAAAGTCTCAAATGCGAGGTAGGGATTAATAGCACCGGCACCATAACCGATAAGTAGGCAGAAATGGGCGATCTCTCTGGCTTCTCCTGTTTCGAGAATCAGACTGGACGAACTACGAAGCTTCTCACGAATCAGGTGGTGGTGGACGGCACCAACCGCAAGAAGTGCAGGAATAGGAACTAGATCTTGGCCAACTCCTCGATCACTCAAAATCAAATATTCTTTACCTGATCGAATCGCTGATGCTGCTTCCCTGCAGATTCTGTCCAACGCCTTTTGCAGACCACTAGCTCCCTCAGCAGTCGGGAATAAAAGCGATATTGGGGCAGCCTTGTCATGATGACGCAGCTTTGCAAACTGGGCATTAGTCAAAATAGGCCCATCTATCTTAATTAATTTTGCGTGGCCAGGCTCAGGACTCAGGATATTGCCTTCACCACCCAGATGGCTAGTCATAGACATGACCATCTCCTCTCGAATTGAGTCTATTGGTGGGTTACTGACCTGAGCAAAGATCTGCTTGAAATACCCATAGAGCAGCTGTGGGCGATCTGAAAGTGCAGCCAATGGGGCATCGTTGCCCATAGAACCTGTGGCTTCTTCACCATCTCGAATCATTGGAGTCAGGAGGATATTCATGTCCTCTGTCGTGTATCCAAAAATTTTCTGTCTCTCCAGTAAAGTTTCAGGATCACTTTTGGGTAGATCTGCAGGAGTGGGCAGCGAATCCAATGGGATCACGTTGTCATTCAGCCAAGTTGCATAAGGCTGTGCTCCACAGATTTCCTGCTTCAGTTCCTCGTCGCTGATGATTCGGCCTAAATGCGTATCAACAAGAAACATTTTTCCTGGTTGCAGCCGTCCCTTGGAGACAATGTCCTCTGGGTCAATGTCCACAGCTCCGACCTCAGAAGCCATAATTACGAAGTCATCCTTAGTTACCACGTAACGGGCTGGACGGAGCCCATTTCGATCCAGAGTTGCTCCAATTTGGATTCCATCTGTGAAAGCTAGAGCGGCCGGACCATCCCATGGCTCCATTAAATGTTCATGATACTCATAGAATGCTCTCTTCTCTGGAGACATATCTGCTTGAGTCTCCCAAGCTTCAGGGACAAGCATCATCATGGCGTGGGAAAGGGAATAGCCTGAAAGTACAAGGAATTCCAAGACATTGTCCAAACAGGCCGAGTCACTTCCTGATGGGACAATGATTGGTAAAAGATCACGAATATTTTCGTATAGTGGACTTTCTAGTTTTTCTTGACGGGATCGCATCCAATTGATGTTACCTCGGAGTGTATTGATTTCACCGTTGTGAGCGAGGTAACGAAATGGCTGCGCCAAATCCCAACGTGGAAAGGTGTTGGTTGGGAAGCGAGTATGAGAGAGGGCAATTGCACTTACAAAGCGCTCATCTGCCAGATCCGGGAAGAAAAGATCCATCTGGTCAGCACGCAACATCCCTTTGTAAGCCAAAGTTCTTGTGGACATACTTGTCACCACAAAATCTCTGGTATTGAGCAAAGTATTACGGATCTCGTTTCGTGTCACATAGAGCAATCTCTCCAACTCTTGCTGAGTTTTGTGGCCATTCCCCGCTAAAAAGAGTTGTTTGATCACAGGCATTGCTTCGGCGGCTTGCTTGCCAACGTAATTCGTATCAATTGGAACGTCTCGCCAACCCAAGCCAATCAAATCGTTTTCACTGACAATGCTTTGGATCGCCTCCACGCAATGAAATTGCTGCTTGTCATCATGAGGCAGGAACATCGTTGCCACCCCATAGCGTCCTTCAGCGGGAAGAACAAACCCCAGCTTGGCGGTTTCTTCTCGCAAGAATGCATCAGGTATCTGTACAAGGATTCCAGCACCATCACCGGTTTCTGGATCAGCACCAATAGCTCCACGATGATTTAAATTGCAGAGTAGCTGCAGTCCTTTTTTGACGATATCGTGAGATTTCTGGTTTTTGATGTGTACTATGAATCCAACACCGCAGCTGTCATGCTCGTGCTGTGGATCGTAAAGGCCCTGGGGCAAGGGATAGCCAAAGTTGTTCATCTGTGTCCTTGCTCGGAAGACAAATTCAGTATTCAGTTCACTAGTCGCGGCATTCTGTAATTGAACGTTTTCTAGCCCAATTGCGTCAGCAGCGTATAGTTTTGAATTTTTTATTCGCGCGGGATTGCGATTCGGAAATTTCGCCGAGATCCGTTCAAATTCTTGGGGAGATGTGATTGGCGTAAGTAGCCGATAACTCCAAAATTTTAATGAATGCCTTATACCATTCGGGCTTTTGAAACGCAATCGTCAAGAATTTTCGTTACAGGTACCAAAGGCAAGTCAATAGCTTAAAGTGCAGGGCTCCAAAGCAGTTCAAAAGGGAAAGGGAAATCAATTATCTGAAGCACAAAATGGCCTAAGATCCATCTAATTCCGGGTATTATTGCACTATGATTTCATGGAAGTGCCCCAACATAGGGAAGAACAATCCACAACGATGGTGACGACTGGGTTCTGATAAATTGAACAGCTTCATGTAGACAGAGAGTTGGGCTTTGTATCGTTGTTCCATTCTACTGAAAAAGTCATTTAAATCTTCTGAGTTCATCGGTTCGCTACTTTTGTAATCAATGATCCAACGCTGGTCATGCTCATCTACAAAGGTCCGATCAATAATATATCTCTTGATCCCTTTTCCAGAATCTACCACGAGTTCATACTCATTTTTTGCGAGTCGATGCTGACCCAGAACCCATCTTCCATGCTCACTTGAAAGTGAAATTTCTATGGTCGATTGAAGTTGGGCTAAGGCAGCTGGAATTAATTTATTTGGAATGCCTTTCTGACCCAAAGCCCACTGCCATTTTTTTCGAATTTCTCTTGGTTTTTCAAACGACCAATTCTCAAGTCCATCCTCCGAAATTTGTTGTAAAATCCGGTGAATCTCCACCCCTATTTCCCTTCGAATCCAGCTTGCTGTTCCAACCATTGAAGTAGCAGCAGTATCTTCAAAACGATCTGTCTCTTCATCTCCAAGGTCATTTGTTTTGGAATTAACCGGGGTGGGTACTTTGTTTCTCAATGCTGATTGAGGGATTCTGAACAGCAGGTCTTGGGGATCCAATCCCGTCTCTGGATAGCTATGATTTTTGGTTAGATCATCAAACAAAACCTCTTCCTGCAGATGAGGCCACAAGCGCCACAACAAGCTTCCAGAATTGGGGGGCTTGGGCTCATCAGCATCGTCAAAGCTTACGTTTCCAAGAACATGTAGATATTTCTTCGCGCGAGTCACAGCTACGTAAAGCAAACGTGCTGATTCCAAATTAGCTTTCTGACTCTCGAGCCTCTGAAGATATGAATACAAGGGGTGCTGTTCTTGCCCAGATTCTTGGATTGGGGCCAACAGCAATGAACTGGTGCCATCATTAAATGACTGCTCTTGCCATCGTAGCAAAGAAGCACCTTCTGATTTTGCAGTTCGATCAAGTCCAGGAAGAATAACAGTGTCAAATTGAAGTCCTTTTGCTTTGTGCATAGTCATCACTTCAATCTGGGCTTCAGAATCTTTGGTTTGCGAATAAAGCCCTTGCATTGCTTCATCAAGGCGGTCAGGCAACAACCATTTCTTCTGATCCAATTCTCCCAGTAATCGAAAGAAACTTTCGGCATCTAACAAGTCTCTTTCTTCACATAAAAGACTTGGTCCTTGCAACCGCAACCAAAGGGACTCAATGGCTACACGCAGGCCAAACTGCTGAAGCTGAGGAGCAACAGGTGCCCAAGCTCTCAGAAAATTTTGAAGCCTTTGGGTTCCATCAGAACTCAGTTCCTCGCTCCAAGCTTGCTTTAGGAGAAGAGGAATTGTTGCCTGCAAATCTTGCCCAAACAAAACTGTCAGATCTGCCAAAGTCAATCCGCACCAAGGTGCTCGCAAAACAGCCAGCCAAGCACCGCGATCCCCAGAATGAATCGCCGCTCGAGTTAGGTGAAGTAGGTCATCAATGATTTGACGCTTCGCAAGAGGTTCAATTTCAACAGCTTTGAACTGTACTCCAGATGCACGAAGGTGAGGGAGAATTTTTAGCAGGTGATTGCGGTTGCGAACGAGAATGCCAATTGAATGTCCAACTCCATGTTTTTGAATTGTTTTGTGAATGAGTTCAGAAACCAACTCTGCTTCAGCTGATAACTTCTTTTTATCAAGCAAATGAACTTCAACAGCATTTTCCTCAAGAAGCTGATGATGTGACTCAGATTTTGCGTAACCAATCGCTCCAATATCTGGATTTTCTAGTGCTGGAAAGATTAGCGAGAATTTCTGGTTTACCCAATCAACGATCCCAGACTGGGAACGAAAGTTCCGCTTTAGTGTGAGAGACTCGGGAAGTAGTTGACCTAGCCCATATTGTTGCACTCTCCGAAACAGACTGACTTCAGCTTGACGAAATCGATAAATGGACTGCATCGGATCTCCAACGAGAAAGATCGTCTTCCCGGACTCAGAATCCCAACCTTTAGTAAGGTTTTCCAATAATTCAAACTGACCATGACTAGTATCCTGGAACTCATCAACTAGGACATGTCGTAAGTCTGACAAACTGTCTTCTTCTGTGAAGCTCTCGTTCGCTAATGTAAGGAGAGCTCTTTGGGAAACTTCACTGAAATCCACCCTGGCCTGATCACGAAATACCCCTTTCAACTCATCCGAAGCGCTTTGGAGAAGCCGGAGCAAAGCTTCTAACACCTTCCAAGAAGGCTCTTCGAAATTTGGTTGCAGAGGAAGCTTTGCTATCTTCTCCAGGGTTTCTGCATGTTCTACCGGCTGATTCTGCAGCCATTCCTCCAGGGATTGCTTGACACGTTTAATTTCCGGAGGAAATCCTTGGTTTTTCGTTAATCGCTTTCTCCAACTACCTGTACTAGTGAGAAGGCACTGTGCCATTGTATGCCAATAAGCCAAATCAGAGAATTTGGCCTCAGGGATTTCATAGGGAAGTTGTGAAACTTTATTTGCCAACGATTGATCTACCTGATTCAAATAGGGATGGGCGCTTTGGAGGCATGGATAAATCAACCTATAATCGTTGTTTCCCAGGCAACTGCAGAGCGTGAGCATCTCTTCCGAAATTGTACGTTCAAATGACTCTGATAGGCTTTCTCGAATCTTTTTCATGTCGTTAGGGAGCTTACGAAACCAGCGTAGCCACTGTTCTCTTCTGCCTAACAGATCTACCAACAACTCTTCCAGCCGACTGATATGGTTGTGTAAATGTCCAAGAACCGTATGAATATCCACACTCAAGGGATCTTCATCATCCTCTAGTCGCTCGAGGATCCTTCCTACCGCCAATTGATACAACTCTCTCGGGAACTCCTCTACAGTTAGAGGGCCGCCCACTCCAGCGCTTAGGGGTGTTCGACGCACTAGGGAAGCACAAAAAGAATCGATCGTCTGCAGCCTGATTCTTTCGGGCTGACGCAACAAGTTCCACTTAGATCGAGCATCTTGTTCAAGCGCAGCCCTGGCGAGTTCCCATGTTTGCTTTTCGTGATCCAGCTCCGGGGGCTCGAATTGCTCTGAAGCATGACGAAGTTGCCTTAATAGGCGCTCGCGCATCTCACCAGCTGCTTTATTGGTAAATGTGATAGCAAGAATTTCCTCTGGTTTCTCTACAACTGCCAGTAGCGAGAGAATTCGCTGAGTAAGTAATTCGGTCTTCCCAGAGCCGGCAGGAGCTTGGACAATAAAACTTTTAGAGGGATTCAAGGCCTTTGCACGTGCCTCATGATCAGAAAAAATGACTGACATAATTTTTGTGGAGTTTAAGGCCAGAACGTTGAACTACGTGGCCAAATAAGAATCCATGCTCCGAGAAAAGCTACAGAGATCCAAACCAGAGGGAGATGTCCCAAAACGATTTCCCAACTGGTATGGCTCACATCAGGATGGAGAGCACTTTGTGGGATTTCACCTTCAAGAATAAATCTCTCTCTGCGTAATTTCCGGGTCAATGAGATGGAACCAATGACAGAAGCGAGTACGATGGTGGCGAGCAACATTCCAAACCATGGTACCATCGAGATCACCCGTATTAGAAGAGGATGAACATTGGGGCTACTGCTGTTGGCTAAAGCCAGAATGAAAGTGGAGAAAAGAAAGGATTCCGCGATAGCTAGATAGGTCATCCGCTGGGCTGTTAATTCAAACTCAAAACGAATGTGAGCATCTAGCCGCAATAGGCGTTCTCTTTGGCGAATTTCTAGTGTTGATTCCCTCATTTTGATGCATCAGAAAGAAATTTTTTGAAAATCAACTGCCTATGCGACAATGCTTTAGGGGTATAAATTTCGATTTTCGAAAGGTATTGAAGCAACAAATTACTCTTTCGTTTCTTCAGAACGAGCGTTTGTTAGTGTCACCCAACCGGCCCCAATGAGCAGGAGAGGTGCACCTAACCAGGTCCAGAAACCTGGCCCAGTAC
>WTIF01000195.1 GCA_011522845.1 Deltaproteobacteria bacterium | reverse complement strand
TCAGGCTCTTGAAGGATTTGTAATTTTTCAGCAGACTCACCCTCTATTCGCCTCAGTAACAATTTACACAACTGTTGACCAGCCGCCTCCAAGGAAGAGTGGTAGGCATTGATTCGGGGAGTGTTGAACTCCAAGTAATTCGTTCCTTCGAACGCGATCAAATCTAGATCTTTCCCCAAGATAAGATTTGCTGAATTCATCTCGGTTAAAATCCCCAGTGTAGTCGATACGCCAGGAGAGACAATCGCAGTGGGAGGATGAGGAAGTTCCATGAATTGCTTCAGAACTCTTCTTCCAGCCTCGAAAGATAAAGCAGTACTAACCTGCATTTCTTTTTGAAAGCACAATCCACAATTCTCCAACCCTGTTAGAAATCCATCAAGTCGATGTCTTGAATAATTCAATTCTTCTGGAGGGTTGATCAATCCAATTCTTTGGTGCCCAAGCTTGGAAAGTCTATAAACAGAATCTTTTGTAATCCATTCATGTCGGACATCGTAAAAAGGATGTGGCTCAGGGAGTTTTGTTCGGCCGAAAGTGACAAACGGAAATTGTTGTTGCTGTAAGTAGCGAACGCGTGAATCATCATTCCGCGTTTGACCAATGATCAAACCGTCAGCTAATTGGCCATCGACAATGCGCTTGATGGGCTTCAGCAGATCTTCTTCTTCAAGTCTTGGCTGAATCGACAGGGTGTATGGACTACCCTGAAGTGAACGTAGTATTCCCTGGCAATAGAACATGAAGCCCATTGCTGGAAAAGCACTCTGTGGTTCCGGGGACAAAATTAAAGCGATCGTGTAGCTACGCCCAGTTCTTAGAATCAACCCGCCCTGGTTAGGGACATACCCTAACTTTTCTGCAGCTGATTTCACACGCTTAATGGTTTCGGGGCGAACCTCTGGTCCATCCTTGAGTGCCCTGGAGACCGTTGTTACTGAAAGCCCCAAAGCGTTGGCAACTGTCTTAAGATTGGTGCGTGATCGAATCATGCTCTCAAGAATTGACGAGCGGATTGCTCAGGATTTTCTTTGCACAATTAGTCTGTGTGCTTAAGACAGACGCTGGATCAATTTCCTCAAGAATTTCTCCCCTTGATCCATCTGGTCAATAGAGATGAACTCATTTGGTTGATGAGCCTGATCAATCGATCCGGGACCACAAATGACTGTAGGAAATCCTGCTTCCTGAAATTGACCAGCTTCGGCAGCATAAGCCACCCGAGAGCGAACAGTGTTTCCAGCCAAATCTTGAGCGAGTTTCAGAGCCGGACTGTCTGCTACTTCCTGAAGTGGGGGAGTATCTGCCAAGATCGTAGTTTGTATATCAGAATCTTGATGTACAGATCGCATCTTTGGCAGAATCACCTCCTGGCAAAATGCTTGAAATTCTTCGAAGACGCTCAAGGCGTTTTCCCCAGGAATGACACGTACATCCCAGAGAAATTCGCACTGGCGCGAAATAATATTTAGTGCAGTTCCCCCTTGAATAACACCAGAATGAACAGTCGTGTGGTGCGGTAAAAACCCATTGTTAGTTGGCGTTGCGTCTCTGAAGCGGGCCTCTCTCTCTGAAAGCCAGTTGATCAATTTAGCTGCAGTCATCACAGCACTGACACCACGATGTGTCTGGCTGGAATGTGCCTCGTAACCGGTCACGACAGTTCGGAAAGCACCAATTCCCTTATGCGCGGTCACTGCTTCCATCATGGAAGGTTCCCCAACAATCACAGCCTCTGGCTTGGGTATTTGTTCCTTGATTTGATTGATCAGGCGTGGCGCCCCCAAACAGCCGATCTCTTCATCATAAGAAAGTGCCAGATGAATTGGTTTCTTCAATGATTTCATTTCTGGAACCAAAGAAAGTGCAATAGCGCTGAAACCTTTCATGTCACAAGTTCCTCGTCCGTAAAGCTTGTCTTGCTTCTGAGTCAGTTCAAAAGGGTCTGTGTCCCATGGCTGACCATCAATTGGAACTACATCCGTATGCCCTGAAAGAACGATCCCACCTTCGACATTTGGTCCAATCGTAGCGTAAAGATTGGCCTTGGTTCCTTCATCATTCGGAACTCGAACAGCGGTAACGCCGTGTTTGCCCAACCACTCATCAACAAAGTCAATCAAGGGTAAATTGCTGTCTCTCGAAACTGTGGGGAAACCGACTAAAGTTTTTAGCATTTCAATGGAGTTCATAATTTTCCTGTATGGACTTAGATTTCAAACAACGGCTTTCCCATTCTTAACAACCAGTCGGTGGTTTTTTCGATCACTCACTTGAAGGATATTTTCCAAAGGATTGCCATCAACGATCAGGAAGTCTGCAAAGCAGTTCTTTTGAATTCGCCCTCTTTCTTTGAGGGTCAACAGGTCCGCCGCATTGGATGTAGAGAACTTCAACGCATCGAGGTTGCTGATGCCAATGTCGGTCATGAAGCGTAATTCTCCTGCGTTGGCGCCGTGGAGATTATAAGGAGTTCCTGCATCAGTGCCCATCGCAATTTTGCCACCAGCCTTGTAAAACATCTTGATTGATTCCTGATGGCGATCCTTGATGCGCAGAGATTTTTCAACGGCAAAAGCTGGAACTCCACGATCTTTATTCTCCACGATATTGAGCAAGGCAGAAAGGGTGGGCACCAAGTAGGTGCCGGCTGCCAGCATTTCTTCAACACATTCATCTGTGAGAAAAATACCGTGTTCAATTGAGTCGATCCCAGCCCTTACCGCATTGAGAACTCCCTCAGACCCTTGGGCATGACTCGCACAGGTTTTATTGAAGCGATGACCTTCATGAATACCGACGGTCAGTTCCTCAAGACTGTAATGAGCATCTTCAGGGTTGACGCCTGGAGTCATGACGCCTCCGGTAGCCATGATTTTGATCACATCGGACCCTGCGTGCACCTGTTCACGAACTGCCTTGATGACTTCATGTGGACCATCAGCCACCCTACCAAACGCATTCCCATGCCCGCCGGTCATACAGATCATTTGACCAGCAGCAAGAATAGTTGGTCCCAGTTGGCGGCCTGAATTGCAAGCGTCTCGCACAGCAAATTCCAAAAAGTCCTTGCCTCCAAGATCACGCAAAGAGGTAACCCCTGAGCGAAGTGATTCTTGAGCCCGGTCCAATGCTCTCATGACCAATTCTCCGGGTTTTGATCCACCTACCTTGGATTTTGGATCACCCTCTCCCCCGTAGATTAAATGTACATGACAATCGATGAGGCCTGGTAAGAG
>WTIF01000083.1 GCA_011522845.1 Deltaproteobacteria bacterium | reverse complement strand
GGGAAACTCCCTGGCTGTAGAGCATTCGGAATAAGTAGTGATCAGGAATCAGGAAAAGTTCTGTTGCATTCCCAAAATTTTGGTTTAGAGCAAACCAACTTGGATCGGTGTGGCCATGTGGACTAACGATGGGGAGATCACGGACTTCCTCATAGAGTCTTCGTGCAACATTTCGTTGGGATGGATCTGAACTGAACAGTCTATCTGGGTGATTAAATGGTGAAGAGGGTTTCATTAGTATCGCTCCATTTGGGTTTTTGGGTGTTGCTGGATGTTTCTTCAATTAATTTTGATGATCTTTGTGCCGAGTTGAACCGATGCAAGGCTCCATAGGTCATTGATGTATTCCCACTCCAACAACTCAGCAAGATCTCCAGCATTTTGGGTTGTTGGCCAGCCCAATAGCTGTCTAGGTTGGATTGAGGTCCAGCGAATTCCTTGTTCAAGGGTGGTGTTGTACCAACTCATGACATTTTGCAGACATTCCAGCAGAGTGGCCGCTGAACCAGCAAGATTCTGGGTTCCATAAAGATGTACCACACCCTCAGGTTTGGACTGAATTTTTGTAGCGCCTAAGTAATAGGTTCCAGGAACTGTTCCTGAAGCTGCGGTTCCATCACTGACTAAGATGGTTCGGTCTGAACCCTTAGCTTTGATGTAGACGCGTAGTACATGGGGTTTCTGATGAAAGCCATCTGCAATAAAACTAGCAGAAAGACCTTCCTCAGCAAGTTGGCTCAAGATCGGATTGTCAACTTTTGGTAATAACTGGGCGACCCCATTGCCCAAGTGCGTAGATAACGATGCCCCAGCATCCACTGCTTTTCGGATATCTTCGTGCGAAGCGTTCGTATGACCAAGGGATACTCGGACTCCACCTTCAACGCATTTGGTAATCAATTCAAGAACACCGGGCATCTCTGGAGCCACTGTCAGAAGCTTGATTCGACCTCCTGCTGCAGCTTGCCAATTCGCAAACTTTTCCCAAGATGGCTTTCTTCCCATGAACTGAGAAGGATGACAACCTGCAAATCCTTGGGCTGGGTTGAGAAAAGGCCCCTCTAGGTGATATCCCTGCACCATCATCTGAGCAATGGGCGAGAACGCCCTTGCTCTCTCTAATGCTTCAAAGTTTCGATACAAATCATCTTTGTCAGCAGTGATCAAAGTCGGAAGTACATTGGTCACCCCAGTTCTCAGGAGAGCCTGCATCGAATGATGAAAATCTTCGGGGTTTAAGTCAGGATTGTTGAAATCAATGCCAGCAAAACCATTAAGCTGGATATCGCATAACCCAAGGGTCCGTATTCTTTCAGAGGGAACTGTACTATCAACAGTTTGAAGGGACTCTGTCAGAGTTCCTTGTGCGTCGACGTGAACTTTTTGGTCAGCTGAAAAGAGCATGTTTCTACTAGTATCAGGTTGGCTCTGAGACGCCAAGCAATGATAACTCGGCTTGCCGATGACAGGCCACGAAGTGATTAGGTTGGACTTCTTCCAAGTCTGGTGCTTTTTGCCGACACAACTCAGTGGCAAAGGGACACCTAGGATGAAAATGGCAACCGCTAGGGGGGTTAGACGGACTGGGCACATCACCTTCCAAGGGTTGCATCTTAGAGCGAATTCTGGGATCAGCAACCGGTACGGCTGAAAGTAAAGCTGCGGTGTAGGGATGCTTTGGAGCCAGGAAAAGCTCATCCGTTGGAGACATTTCTACGATCCGGCCCACATACATGACAGCCACACGATCACTAATGTGCCGGACGACACTCAAGTCATGCGCGACAAACAGGTAGGTCAGTTTCAACTGCTCCTGTAAATCCAGCAATAAATTGAGTACCTGGGCCTGTACTGAGACATCCAAAGCAGAGACTGGTTCATCGGCTACGACCAGACGAGGATTTAGTGCCAAAGCGCGGGCAATCACGATTCTTTGCCGTTGCCCTCCACTAAACGCATGGGGAAATCGACGCATATATTCTGGCCGGAGGCCCACAAGACGAAGCAGATCAGCAACTCGATCACTTCGCTCTTTGCGATTGGCGATCCCGTTGACCAACAGAGGTTCACCCACAAGATCCAGTAGGTTCATTCTAGGATTGAGTGAAGCAAATGGATCTTGAAAGATCATCTGCATCTCCCGACGCAGAGGTCTCAGTTCGTCACTGGCTAGTTTTGTCACATCCACCAACTGTCCATCAGCTTGCCGATAACGGATTTCCCCAGATGTTGGATTGATGGCACGCAGCAGACAGCGGGAAGTGGTTGTTTTTCCACAGCCACTTTCACCGACAAGTCCTAAGGTCTCTCCCTGGTTTAAGTGAAATGTAACCCCATCAACGGAGCGTACTTGGCCGACTACACTTTTAAAAAAACCCTTACGGATCGGAAAATATTTTTTGAGCTGCTTAACATCAAGCAAGCGCTCCGGAGGCATTGGTGTATTGGCTGTCAATGTTGATTGGGTTTGTTCAACTGACATTGACTCCCTCCTCATGTAGGAAGCAACTCACAGATTGGTGTTCGTTGATCGCTTTGAGTACTGGTGCTTGATTAGCACATTTCTGTTGCGGGAGAGCCTCTTGGCAGCGGGCTACAAAGGGACAGCCGCTACGTTTTTGAAAAGGATGAGGAATTGATCCTGAAATCGTTGGAAGACGACTGCGATTCTTAGTATGAACGGTTGGAATAGATCTCAGTAGAGCCCGAGTGTAGGGATGTTGAGGATTATGGAAAATTTGATCAACTGGGCCACTCTCCATCACCTTGCCTAGATACATCACCACCACATCATCAGCGAGTTGGGCGATCACTCCCAGGTCATGGGTGATGAAGATGATTGAGGTCTGATGCTCTTGTTGTAGCTTACGCAGTAAACTCAGAACTTGGGCTTGCGTGGTGACATCAATGGCAGTGGTGGGTTCATCAGCTATCAGGAGCAGGGGATCACAGGTAAGGGCCATACCGATCATGGCGCGTTGACGGAGCCCACCACTCAGTTCCCACGAATAGCGATCCATTGCGCTTTCTGGATTTGGAACTCCAACTTCTTTTAGACGATTCACAGCAATCTTTTTTGCCTCATCATTACTGACGGGCTGATGGAGTTGGATCACCTCCATCAATTGATTACCGATTGTATGTACCGGACTGAAGGCGGCCATGGGTTCTTGGGGGATCAGCGCGATCTCATTCCCTCGCAGAGTCCTGAGTTGGGCACTCTTAGCCGGTAACTGAACAAGATCAATCATTTCATTGGAGGAATTACCCAGAATTTTTGACCGGAAGCGAATGGAACCGTTAGCTATTCTGCCAGGTGCTTCGATCAAACGTAGAACTGACTTGATCGTGACACTTTTGCCACAGCCGCTTTCCCCAACAATACCCAGAACCCTGCCCGGGTATACGTCAAAGCTGACACCATCAACCGCTTTGACGGTCCCCTCATCAAGTTCAAAAACAGTCTGCAGATCTCGGACTTCCAGCAAAGGCTGATTTGTCATTTGTATTCTCAACTATAGGGGTCGGCGGCATCACGCAAGCCATCCCCCAGGATGTTGAGCGCAAGAACGGTAAAGATGACCGCCAAGCCAGGAAGCAACAACCAAGGAGCCAAGGCAATCGACTGAAGATTCTGTGCTTCTTGTAAGAGTACACCCCAACTGATAGCAGGCGGACGCAACCCAAGGCCCAAGAAACTCAAAAATGTTTCGTTAATGATCATTACAGGAATCGCAAGCGTACTAGTAGCAATGATATGGCTGGTGAAGGTGGGTAGCATGTGTCGGAAGATGATACGACTTTGGCTACATCCTGAAAGTTTTGCGGCCATGACGAAGTCTTCTTCTCTTAATGACAAAAACCTACCACGAACCTCCCTCCCAAGTGTTGTCCAGCCCAAGAGGGAGAGAATGAGAGTGATTGCAAAGTACGTCTGCTCTACCGTCCAGTCTCTGGGCAAAGCTGCAGTCAAGGCCATCCAGATGGGAATTGGTGGCAGGGACTGAAGGATCTCGATCAACCTTTGAATGACTAAGTCGGGCCAGCCGCCGTAATATCCTGAGATTCCACCGAGCAGGATTCCCAGAAAAATACTGAGCCCAACTGCGACCAGCCCGATAGAAAGTGAAACTCGGGTTCCATGCATCAGTCGAGACCATTGATCTCGGCCTAAACGATCGGTGCCCAGTAGATGGAATGAATTTCGAGCAGATGGTTTTTCAATTCCGAAGAGATGTAGATCTGTCTTGAAAAGCCCAAAGACCTCGTACTCATAACCACTTGTGAAGAAACGAAGTGGTAAAATTCTCTTCTCATCGACACCCCACTCCATCTTGAGTGTCGTTTTATTCCGTTTCCCTTTCAGCGGTTTCACATGGACTTGAAAACTTCCATCATGGAAAAAGGATATCCCCTGAGGCGGCATAAAAGATTTACGAGCACTCGATTTGTTGGGATCTTGGATACTGAAGAAATCAGGGAACAAGGCAATCAGAATGATTCCTAGCAGCACGAATGCACTGACTAAAGCTAACCGATGCTTCTTGAAGCGCCACCAGACAAGCTTCCAATTAGGAGCTACGTCAAAGGCCTCATCCTTAAACGTTTCGTTGACTTCATTGCTTAAGGTAGTTTGAGAAGTCATCTGTAGGCTCGCGCAAAATGATTCATACGGGCATCCCTGCTTTGCCCCAATTGGCCTTCATTTCTTCAGATTTTTCCCAGGTATTCGCTGGATAGGGGCGCTGCCAATTTCGATGATGCCCAGCATGATCTGGCGTGAGTGTCATGTAGGGATATGATTTTTCTTGATGCCCCTGAACCAGACCTTCCATCAAAGATTTGGTCAACTCTGCTTCCATCTGGTTCCGAATATCAGCAAAATCTGGATCAAGAAGTAGGTTGTTTTGTTCGAGGGGGTCCGCTTGTATATCAAATAAAGTACTGAGGCCATTCTTGTAGCGTGATAATTTCCAACTCTCATCACACCACATTAAACCTGCTCCTGTGGCTCCAAAAACGTTTTTACGGGTCTGTTGATCAGGCTTTGTAGGAATGACCTGGGAGTCCTGAGCTGTCAACTTTATGCCCGCATGCCTGAGTATCGTGGCATAAAGATCTGTCAAGGAAACTAAGCTTGTCGATTGTCCAACCTGATAGGGAGTTCCTTTCGCAATCAGGGGTATACGAGCAGAGGATTCGTAGAATAAAGCTTTACCAACCATGTCGAAGTCACCAAGAAAATCACCGTGATCTGATGTGAAGAAGATCAGTGTCTCTCGCTCAGAATCCTGCACTTCGATAGCGTTCAAGATTCGTCCGACTTGGTGATCAATGATTTGAACCAAACCCGCATAGTGTCGTCGAATGGTCTGCTTGGCTGATTCAGGGAACTCTCGAAAGTCTGCTTGAGCTGATCCAGTGAGGTGGGCTTGGATAAACCCTTTTTGGAAGGTCTGACTGTCGACCGTCGCCGGAATTGAGAAGGGAAACTCTTCTGCCGGTCGCAGGGAATCAAGAATTTCTGCAGGTGGATTGTAAGGATCGTGGGGTCCTGGAAAAGCCACCCATAGAAAATATGGTCTGTCCGCATTACAACCCTTGATAAACTCTACACTCCGATCTCCAACCCAAACATCTACTTGGTGTTCCAACGGGATTGGGCTGACAGAAGCCATCCGGCCTGCTCGGTAACCCGGTTCTTCTGTGCCAGCAAGTTTCCGAAGACCTTGTTTTGCTAAATAATCAGCGTAGTCATCCTGAATATGGATATGGCGCTTGTCTTCTGCAATCCAACGATGACTGAATCCCGCTTCGCTGTCCCAGGGTATGAAGTGCATCTTGCCAATGCCCTCAGTGTGATAGCCCTTTCCTAAAAGGGCATTCGTAAAACTGAGAAGACCACAATCTTCATGATCTGGGCGAAGCCAATAGTTGTTCGTCAGGATTCCAGTGGAGAGGGCATTATGTCCTGTGAGTAACGATGCTCGAGCTGGAATGCAGATTGGGGAGGGCGATAAGGCCCGATGGAATTGTAATCCTTGTTGGGCGAGCTTATCGATATTTGGGGTTTGAGCGAACGAGGCTCCATAGCATCCCAGAAAATCTGCTCGGAGCTGATCCGGCATGATCAAAACAATATTGGGTTTGTTTTCCGACTTTTGTGACATTTCACTCTTCGTCCAGTCGAATTCTTGGATCCAGCCAAGCCAGGAGGATGTCAGAAATCAATGTGCCAACGACTGCCAGCATCATGTAAAATAGAATGATTGTGCCTGCCAGAAACATATCCTGACTGATCAGAGCTCTAAGCAACATGGGCCCAATCGTGGGCAAATTCATCACAGTTGCGACAATTACACTTCCAGAAAAGATCAGAGGTAGATACCAACCAATCGTACTCACAAGTGGATTCAGCGCCAAACGAACGGGATATTTCATAACGAGGCGCCACTCTGAGAGGCCCTTGGCCCGAGCCATCTCCATGTACGGCTTTTTCAGTTCGTCGAGCAAGTTGGCTCGCATCACTCTGGCAAGACGGGCAGTTCCATCCAACCCGAGAATGACAACGGGAAGCCACAAGTGCTGCATTAAATCTACAACTCGATCCCAACTCCAGGGAGCATCAATGTACTCTGCTGAGAAAAGTCCTGTGACGCTCACGCCATAGTATTTGAAGGCAATCCACATTAGAACCAGAGCTGTCATGAAAGTGGGTGTGGCAACACCGAAGTAATTAAAAACAGTGAAGAAGTAATCAAAAAAAGAGTACTTGCGTGTAGCTGAGAAAATCCCAATTGGGATCGCAATCAACCAAGTAAATACAAAGGTACCCAAGCCGAGCGCGAGTGTGAGTCCCATGCGTTCACCGATCAGCTCACTAATGGGACGTTGCCAATCCAGCGAGACTCCTAGGTCTCCAGTCAGGATTCTCCCCATCCATTTGAAATATTGGAGATACATGGGCTGATCAAGGCCGTATAGCGCACGCAGCGCGTCAATTTGGGCCCTTTCCATTGAGGAGCCTGATGCTGCCAATTCAGCAATGTAGCTGGTTAGAAAGTCACCAGGAGGAGCTTGGATCAGGAGGAAGGCGATGACGGAAAAGATCAGTAGCAGGAACGGCAACAGTAGGAGCCGCTTGATGATGTAGATTAGCATTCAGAAATGTCTGGGACAGACGTTTGGAGTGCGGTCTGCTTCAAAATAGAAATCAGACCGCTAGGAGTGGGACTCAGCGTGAATAGAAATACTGCTCGAGACGTGTATCTCCAGGAGTACGCAGAGGCCAGTCGTTTCCAGCAACAGCAGGAACATTTTGCAGCTTATCATTCGCTACCAGAACTCCTTGGATCATTGGGGTCATCCCAACGGTTCCAATTTCCCAGACATTGTCAGCCCAGATTTGGAAGAGTTCTTTGGCCAGAGCGATTTGCCGATTACGTCCTGAAGTTTTGGCTTCATCAATGATGTCGACCAAGCGCTTGATTTCAGCGGGTGGAGCCTGGCCTTCCTTACCGCCAGATGCATACCACTTGGCAACCAAGGGTGCAAAGGTCAAAGCTGGATCACTTCGGGGATCAAACTTGGGTTGACCGCTGAAGGGAAAGCCCGTGGTGTCTTCGTTCCAGACTTCTGACATCAACTCATTAGCTGGACGCATTGAGAAATGTTGGGCTCGCTCACGAACTTCCACGTGCGCTTTTACTCCGACTTCTGCCCAATTCTCCACAATCAATTGTGCGATATCTGTCCAGGCGCCAAATTGGGGGACTACCCCGATTTCAATGTCCAGCACTTGTCCATTTGACATCAAGCGATGTCCATCGCTGTTTTTGTTTGGAAGAATTTTATCCAACATTGCTGAGGCCTCTTCCGGTTCGAACTCGGTATAGCGGAAGGCGTATTCGTCCCCAGGGTAGTAGGGATGGAATGGAGCTGGTACTCCCTGACGCGCCTCACCAAGGCCATAGAACGCCAGTTCCTTGATGGAGTCCCGATCAATTGCATGTGACAAGGCAATGCGGAAATCCTTATTGCGGAAGTACTCACCCTCTGGACCTGTCCAGGTTTGGTTCAACATCACAACCGCGTCGGAGCCCCCGAAGGTTGGCCAGGTGACTACACGATAGTTAGCCTTGTTCTCATTTTCCTTGAGGACAGGATAACTGCTCATGTTGATGTGGCGCCCCTGGAAGTCAATCTCACCAGCGACTGCAGCGAGGTTTAGAGCTTCCTTGTCCGCATAGAAGGTAAAGCGGATTTCGTCAATATAAGGCAGTTGGTTACCTTGGGGATCGACTCCCACGAAATATGGATTTCGTTTGATCGTGAAGACCTGATCCGAAACTGTAGTTCCATCTGGAACCCAGGCTGCCATTCCAGGTCGGTTACCACTTAAATGCGGGAGGGCTTCAACGGCAAACAGTTGGGTCCAAGTATCAAATCCTGCTTCTTTGACCTTGGCATCTAAGCTGGCTTTGCTGGTATGGTCAGGATGGAATTGCTTCAGATAGTGAGCTGGAACAAAGACAAGATTGCTGATCGATTTGTCAGCACCATCCAGATTAGCCATGTTTAGCAGGAAGGCGGTATTTGGCTGCTTGTAAGTCCACTTGACTAAATAGTCCGAAAGCTTTTGCACAGAAGCCATCGAACCATCTCCATTTTTCATCCACCCCACCCCACCGGGCATCAGTTCTTGGTTCATCAAAATATTGTCGTACCAGAACATGATGTCATCAGCTGTAAAGGGTGTTCCGTCTGACCATTTCGCTCCTGGTCTCAGACGAATAATCCATTCCGTAAAGTTCTCGTTAGATTCCCAACCTGCTGCGATATGAGGAACGATTTGGCTTCCGTCTGGTGCGTAACGAACCAGTGCGTCGTAAACGGCTCTTGTATAGTTGTTGTGGTCACCGGGACCTAGGAAGGCGCGACGGAGTGTGCCCCCGTATTGACCAATTTCGTCGACAACTGGCAGCATCAATGGAATTTCGGGGAGACGCTCATTCAATGGTGGCAATGTCCCGGCTTTTACCATTGCTGCGAGATCGGGAGATTCCCCTGCAATTGCTCCTGTGCTTCCAATGATCGCGGAAAAACCAAGAGCAACGAGAGATTTGAGAAAAGTAGATCGTTTCATGAAGTGTCCTCTTTTAACTAACCTCAGCTAGTGAAGATGTTTGAAATGAAATGAACTCATTGGATAAAAGACAGCAGTCATTTACCCGTAATTTAAAGCATAGGCAACTCCATTGTTGGATGATTTAGAGTAGCGAAGCTGAATCTTGATCCAGCAACAAGGTAGCATGTGAAATGGTTCTAAGGATAGAGCCTGGCCGAGATTCATCCACCGGCTCAGCAAGGCAAGCCTTCACAGCTGAAGCCTTTCTCGCTTCAGGAACAATACAAAGGATGTGTACTGGAGCGATAAGAGCGGGAATTGTCAAGGTAATCGCCTGTTTTGGTACTTCATCCAGGGAATTAAAATGTCCTTCCCCAACCTGCTGAAGGCGGCTTTCTTGAGCAAGATCGACAACTTTGACCCAATGTGGATCATTGAAAAGGGCATCTGGGGGGTCATTAAAGGCGATGTGTCCATTTTCTCCCCACCCCATTGCGACAAGATCTGCAGGATATTTACGAATCAAAGACTCATATTCTTTGCAGGCGGCGTTGACATCTGAAGGCTCACTCGGAATCGGATGAAAATGACCAGGCTTTGTGAATTGAAGAAAATGATTTTCCAGGAACAAAGGAAAACTGGCTGGGTGTGAAGGATCGATTCCAATGTACTCATCCATATGGAAAATTCTGACTTTTTTCCAATCAATACCCTCCAAACTTCTCAACGCGCTTAAGAAAGTTAGTTGAGAATTCCCAGTTGCCAATATCAAGTTGGCGAATCCTTTTTTGTTGATGGCCTCCCTTAAGATTTGATGAGCTTTATTTGCCGCTGCCTGTCCTAGTTCTTCGTTACTTGTGTACAATTCAACAGGTAGTTGGTCGACAAGCCATCGTTTTTGAGGTTTGGGCACAGTCATGCTGTTTCTCCAAGTTGATCAAGAATTTTAATTGAATAAATCAGGGCCCTTGGCAGGTGAAAAGGATCCTTCACGGGTAGAGTTTGCAAGTAGGGAATTGTGGGTTTTCCTTCACGATCAAGATTATGAAACCAGTCTCCTGAATCCCAATTGGGAAAGTGAGTAAAGCTGTAATCATGGATTTTCCAGTACCAATCCTCAGCCCATTTTTCTCTGGTATGAGCGTAAGTCATCAGCAGTGCTTGCAAACTCTCGGTGTGGGGCCACCAGATTTTACCAAGCGGATTATGCCACTGGGGCTTACCTCCTCCCAGATGAGCGGCGAGAACCAATCCCCCAAATTGTTGATCCCAGCCAAGTTCTAGATGGATCCGAATGGTCTCCAGCAATAGTGGAATCTTTTCTGATTGGCCGTGGTAGCGATAGATTTCTTCCAAAAACCACATGCTTTCCACCACATGCCCTGGAATCGAGGTCTGTCCAATGTCACTGGAGTCTTTTTGACCACCTGGGACAACAAACTCATGCAGTTGGCCAGACTCTGGATCAAGATGTTGAGTTAGAATTCTATCTGCTAATTCAAGGGCTCTCTGTTGAATATTTTCTCTGCCACTCAGGATTCCCAGTTCATGAAAAACATGAGCAAACAACATCAGGGGACCATGAGACTGATACCCTGTTGGAATTGGATGAGGCATCGTCCTAACTAGGTGGTGATCATCCAACTTGGGACTTGCAACGGTGTAGGCCTCCAAAGCTATGTCTAGACTCTTCGCATGACCGGTTGCTTTCGCATATTCTGTGAGCCCATAGATACAGAACCCATCTACATAGATAGATTGAGGTTCTCTTGCAGGAGTACCGTCTTCGTTTAAACTAAAGTGCCACTCTCTATCAGCATTCCTCCCGTAATCTGTTAATAATTTGGAGATGGGAGCTGCCATCTCCAGCCATTTAGAATTTTGATCGATGTCGTTGAAAAGCTTACTCAAAACCCAAAGAGCGCGACCCTGAGACCAAAGATATTTTTCAGTAGAGAGGACTTCGCCATCATCCTGAACACAATTGTTTAACCCACCGTGTCTTTGATCAATCAGTTTCGGAAACCAGAATGGGAGCACATGCTCAGTGAGATGTTGGTGCAAAAATTGTCTAAGCTCAGACCAACTGAGACGTATTCCAGTGGTTGGTCTCATACAGTTTCAGTCATTGGCTTATGAAGGTCTGAAGGGATGCTTCGATCAACTTTCTCCCCCATAAAATCAACATCTCCACTTTCACTGAATCTTTTCAGCCCAACCATTTTGATAAGGGTGTCATCCACTTGCTCTAGAGGTGTATATTGGGGATGTCTAGAAGTTTTGTAGGGATTATTACTAGCAGCGTTGTAACAGCAAATCATTGCCCAGCGAGGCTGAGGAGAATGGTTTTGACCTGAACAGTGGAGCAGATTGCAATGAAAAAAAAGGGTGTCCCCGGGTTCTAATTCAACTGCTACCTTCTCATATTGTTCCAATGCAACCTTTACTCGTTCTGGATCTGCGCCAGATTGATCTCCAGCTAAGGAATGATCAAGGCGACCCAGATGATGGCTGCCTTTGAGAACTTCCAGACACCCATTGCTCAATTTTGCAGGATCTACGGCAATCATGGCACTTGCCATCATGGGTCTGAGGCAACCATAGTGATACCAATAACCATAATCTTGATGCCATTCCCAAGCTCCTCCGACTTCAGGATCTTTTAGGATCATCTTTGAATGATAATGGTAGACCTCTCCACCCAGCAGAGATTCCATTCTGCCAACAAGCTTTTTGCACCTGGCAAACATTCCATAAATTCCCTCACCTGGGTGATTCCATAGAGTAAGTCGGACTGTGGCACCTGACCTGTCTCGTCTTCCTTGGCTTCGACGATCCAGTTCCTGATCATTTTTAGCGGCTTTGTGAAGTAGTTGAATTTCATCGGAATCAAAAAGATTACGTTCGATGAGAAATCCATTTTTTTCAAACTCGGAGAGTTGTATTGGGGTTAAATATGACATCAGTAAATATGTTTCGGTGACAGTTTAGGGTACAAAATACTCTGAACGTTCTGCACGAATTCGTTCAATATCGGAAAAAATCACGCTGAGGTGATCCTGGATTGCTCTCACAGCTTCGTCTGGTTGGTGACGGATTATAAAATCTGCAACCCGTTGGTGTTCATCAGCAATTTCGTAAATCCTTTTTGGCAGTGGAAGGGTTAAGTGCCTGACACGGTCCATGTGAGATTTAGCGATGTTTGTGATTTTCCAGAGTCTGTTCTGGAAGCGAAATTCTGCGATTGTTTTATGAAAGAGTTCATCCAATTCGAAAAGAAGATCTTTTTCAGCTGTTTCTAAGGAATCCTTGAACTGCTGAAGTCTACTCTTTAATTTCTTGTGTAATTCGGAATCACCCTGCTGTGCAGCAAAGCGGACTGTAGCACTTTCCATTGCTTCACGAATGAAATGACTCTCACGCACTTCTTCCATACTAATTTTGGAAATACGTGTACCAGCTTGAGGATAGATCTCGACAAGGCCTTCTTTCTCGAGTTGCAATAGTGCTTCACGAATTGGTGTGCGCGAAACCTCCATTTGTTCACTCAGATCTTTCTCGCGAATAGGAGAACCTGGTGGAAGCACACAATGAACAATCAGGTGATGCAGTAATGAGTGAACTTGCGGAACGATAGGCAAGCGACGATTGATGCTGATCAGCTCAGTCCGTGAATTTGGTGAAGAAATGGTCATAGTTGGTTTCTAACATTTTCTGATCCCTCTCCAAATAATGGATATATTGATATATTAAGTTTTTTCTGAAAGTCAACCAGTTGTGGGGTCTTTTTCGAGTGGATCGCCTCTAGGG
>WTIF01000080.1:11411-12940 GCA_011522845.1 Deltaproteobacteria bacterium | reverse complement strand
ATCATAGAGAGTAGCCAATCTCGGAAAACCCTGACAACTTCACGCTCCAGCGCGGATTCAGGGTATACAAGGTGGAAGGCTTCTTCACTGGTGATTGTGGTCTCAAACAGTTGCCGCAGTCTGCCAGTTTCGAGGTGCTTCCGAACTATTTCTAATTCGCCAAGAAATTTTTCTGTTTCCTACCATGAGCTCAACTTATGATTGGGTCTTGGTTGTCTACCTGATGAGTTCTATTGCGCTGCCGTTTCTTCTCTACAATCGGGCTCTCCGTCAACTGCCGATGGGCGTAGCCAGCCTGATGATCATTCTCACCATTCCACTGGGCTGTATCCTGTCATGGTTGCTGTTGAACGAACCGCTCACCCCTCCCCTGCTATTGGGTGGTTTGCTGGTTGTTCTTGGAGCACTGATTCCCCAGATTAGAGGGTTCCGTTCAAGAAGGCTTGCTGTATAATCCGCGGTTCACACTTGGTCAAAGCATCCTTGTTCCAAGACCGTACTTCCGCGAGTCCTGAATTTTCAGGACGTTGATTACAATACAGAAAGGAATTCAGCCATGCTGGTTCAGCAGACGATTTTGGAAGACTGGTTATCCCAACTCTTCACCGTGGCTGGGTGTCCTGGAGAAGAAGCTCGCCTGATCGCAATTCACCTAGTGGACGCGGATGCCTCTGGGCATCCAAGCCATGGAATTGTTCGAGTACCCCGGTACATGGACTATATCAAGCAGCAGAAAGTGCGACCAGTCTGCGCTTATACAACGTTGATGTCTTCCGGTTCTTTGCGCCTCCTCGATGGACAATACAGCTTTGGTCAGGTGCTTGGACACCGCGTAGTCCGCGAAGCCTGTGAGATTGTTCAGTCAGAGGGGCTTGCGCTGATTGGGCTGCGCCACGCAGGTCATTTGGGCCGTATTGGTGGTTGGGCCGAACTGCTGGCAGATCAAGGGCTGATTTCCCTGCACTTCGTCAATGTTGCAGGCTCACGAATCGTTGCTCCCTTCGGAGGACGTGAGGCTCAATTATCAACTGCCCCAATTGCGATCGGTGTCCCACGATTTCTGGATTCTGGAGAGTCTGATCATTTCATTCTTGATTTCGCGACAAGTCGTGTTGCCGAGGGCAAGATCCTAGTCAGCCTAAAGACAGGAACACCTCTCCCACCGGATGCAATGGTGGATGAAACGGGAGCTGACTCCGACCATCCAGTAACGATCTATGGTGAAACTGCGACTTCTGGGGTGCCCAACCCAAGGGGAGGAACAGGAGCCATTCAGACATTTGGAGAGCACAAAGGGTCTGGGCTGGGCCTTGCCTGCGAGTTGTTGGCAGGAGCGCTGACTGGTTCCGGCACCAATGCGCAGGAGAGGCCTTTCTGCAACGGAATGCTCTCGATTGTTTTTGATCCCGCAAAATTTGATCAAGGCAACGGAATGCGACAAGAGATTGAAGATTTTGTCACTTCAATCAGAAATTCAGCACCACGCCACCAGGATCAGCCTGTGCTTATGCCTGGTGACCCAGAGCGTA
>WTIF01000080.1:0-11311 GCA_011522845.1 Deltaproteobacteria bacterium | reverse complement strand
TTTTCACGCAGAGTAGGTTCATAATAATTGGGCTGCTCCACGTGGTAGCCAAAGAAGCCGTTGCCAATCCAGATCTTCATGCCGTTGCGATGCATCGCACGAAACTGATCCAGTCGCCAGTGGTGCGGGTTCCGGTTCATATCATTGATGATCACATCCAGGCTTTCCTTCTTGGCCATTTTAGTCCTCAGACTCCTTGTCAGATCCTGGAAAGCAGACAGCATTGCGTTCGAAAACCCGCAGACGAGCGCTACGACTCCGGGGATTTTGCTCGATTTCCTCGGCACCTGCAACAATTGGCTTACGCTGCAGAGAGACCCCAAGAGCCTGTCGACCACAAACACAACGTGGTAAGTCTGATGGACAGCGGCAGGGTCGTTCCCATTCCCGAAATCGCTGCTTAACGGGGCGATCTTCCAAGGAGTGGAAGGAAATGACAGCTAGCCGTCCTCCAGGCCTCAGATTCTCAATCGCAAAGTCGAGCAAGGCGTCAATCTCTTTGGGTTCCTGATTTACTTCCATCCGCAATGCCTGGAAAGTTTGGGTAGCTGGGTGAAAGTTGGGCTTCTGGAATTTTCTCGGAATTACACGTTCCACTAACTCAGCTAAATCTCTGGTTGTGATGAGTGGAGTATTTGCACGATGCTTCACAATGGCACGAGCAATTTGTGGAGCAAAGCGCTCTTCTCCGTAGATTTGCAGTAGTCGGCGGATCTCAAATTCACTTCGCTGCTGAAGGATCTGTGCAGCGGTTTCCACCTGTCGGAGCGGATCCATTCGCATATCAAGAGGACCTTCCTGCAAAAAGGAAAAACCACGCTCTGGAGCTGCTAACTGTTCTGAGGACATCCCCAGGTCTGCAAGGATGAAATCGAAGGACGTGTTCCACTGTTCAGCCCAGTATGGCAATTCCAGGAAACTAGCCTGTTCTATCGCTGCGACACCTGGATATTCAGCAAGTCGATGACGTGAGGCAGCCAAGGCCGTAGGGTCACGATCAATCCCATACAGGGTGGCTTTGGGAAATTTCGCTAGCAAAGCCTGGGAGTGACCAGCCCCACCGAGAGTACAATCAAGCAGACTTTGGCTATTTGTGGGTGCAGACGCCACGACTTCTGCCAACAACACGGGGAGGTGTCGAAAACAGGGCTCAGACATGGTCAGGGGAAACGATAGAAACGACGAGCTACCGGATGATATGGGAGCTTTTGCTGAAACAGCAGGTTGTGTTGAGGAGAGAGATTTCGAAACAGAAAGCGTGGATTAGAAGACTCAGCGTGACCAAACAGGCTGCGTAGCAGGTTATTCACCAAGCTGTCAGGAACCGTCTCGTGAACGACCAGTACTGGGAACTCTGCCAGCAACTGCAAGGCTGGTTGTCCGGCGTAGGTTTCTGCAGGCAGCGTATAAGAGCGCGTCCAGGGGAGTTGCTGTATCCAAACTTTCTGCAGAGTATCCTGGGCTTCTGTCAGGTAATATCCAGGGAAGTTCAGCAATGCTCGAATCTCCTGTAGAGGATAGCTACCCCAACTGAGAAAAACATCTTCTTTGAACCCTTCAAGAGCCTGAATGGTTTCTTCCTGGTGGAACCAGTTTGTCTCCTGCAACAGTGAAACAGGCGACTGTTCGTCCCAAGCTCTAACGACTTCCAGTGCCTGTAACGGAGCCCGTACAGTACGTGCGGCTGTCAAGGGGACGATCTGAGGTGGTTGCAAGCGGCTGATCAGATACAGCACGTTCGGCCAGAGTACACTCACCACCTTCACTTGAGGATGGTCTGGGAGCAATTGCCAAGCTTCCTGCCCATTGATGATCGCCAGATGCCCTCGCTGATCCCTCATCCGCTCTAGTCGAGTGGCCCCATCCATAACGGAAACGGGCTGAAGATCACTGCCAAAGCTGACACCTGGCATACTCCAGATTTCTGCCAAATCCTCTGCAAATTGGTGGGAGGCTGTGTTTTCAGGACCACTGAGTAACAGGTATTGCTTGGTTTTCAGACTAACCTGTGCCAGGGCTGGCGCAGCCGCCCACATCAGAAGCATCAGAATTCCAAGACAACGCAAGAAGAGAGAATTCATTTTTGGCATCCGATGCAGAAGAAAGTACTGCGTTGCTGCTGCACAATGCGTTGCAAGGGCACCTCACAGCGGGGACAGGGCTGAGACTCTTTGTCGTAGACCTGCAGAAAATTCTGAAACTCTCCGGTCTTCTCATCCACCTGTCGAAAATCAGAAACCGAGGTGCCGTTGTATTCGATAGCAGATAGTAGAATCCGACGAGTGTTTTCTACGATAGCCTGCACTTCCTTCTTTTTCAGAGAGTGTGAACTACGCTGAGGGAGCACGCTAGAGGCAAATAGGATCTCAGAAGCGTAGATATTGCCAATTCCAGCAACCAGCCGCTGATCCAGTAGAAACGGTTTGATCTCTTTTGAACTGGCTTTCAATCGAGGATATAGGTAGCGAGCATCGAAATCTTCTGTAAGAGGTTCGGGTCCTAATACCTGCAGCTTGGGGATTTCAGTTGCTGAGGGGAAGAGTTCCAACGTCCCGAAGTTGCGCATATCGGTAAATATCAAAACCTGACCATTGCCCAACCAGAACCAAGCTCGATCATGAGGAGCAGGTTCCGAAGGAGGGTCTGCCACCACAAATTTCCCTGTCATTCGTAAGTGGCCTAGCAACACGGAGTTGGGCTCCAGCTGAAATAGTAGATACTTGGCTCTGCGTGTCACACTCTTAATAGTGTGTCCCTGAATAGCAGCGGCAAAGGCTTGGGGAGTGGAACCCGGAACTGTTTTTTCACGATAAACCTCTGCCCGCTGGATCGTCTGGCCAGTGATCAAGCTGCGTAGGCCACGAACAACGGTTTCAACTTCGGGTAATTCGGGCATTGGGTTGCTGGGGAGCAGATGGAGTGGGGCAGACTGGCTTGCCCCAAGACAAGATTAGGCGATCGTGATTTGATCACAAAGATACACGTCCTGCACGGATTGCAGTAAGGCAACACCTTCACTCATTTCTCGTTTGAAAGCCTTGCGCCCTAGGATCAAGCCGGAGCCTCCAGCACGTTTGTTGACGACAGCAGTGTAGAGTGCTTCGCCCAGATCACTGCTACCTTTGCTGTCTCCCCCTGAATTGATCAGGGAAGCTCGGCCAGCGTAGCAGTTGAGTACTTGGTAGCGGGTCATGTCGATAGGGTGTTCAGAGGTCAGTGAGTCATAGACTTTCTTGTCGGTCTTGCCAAACTTGACGGCACCGTAGCCGTTGGAAACTTCAGGGAGCTTCTGCTTAATGATGTCGGCTTCTATCGTGACGCCAAGATGATTAGCTTGGGAACTCAAGTCGTCTGCTGTTTCGTAGTTCACTCCATCCTTGGAGAAGCCGGAGTTGCGCACGTAGCACCAAAGCACAGTTGCCATACCAAGCTCATGTGCTGCTGCGAACATTTGCGAGACTTCCCAAAGTTGGCGACGCGAATCAGGGCTGCCAAAGTAGACAGTTGCTCCGATCGCCACAGCACCCATATTCCAGGCTTGTTTCACACTGCCGTAGAGCGTCTGGTCGTGTTGGTTGGGATAGCTCAGTAGTTCGTTGTGGTTGAGTTTGACCAGGAACGGAATGCGATGAGCGTATTTACGAGAAACAATCCCTAGCACACCAAGAGTGGAAGCAACAGCGTTACAGTTGGCTTCGATCGCTAATTTGATAATGTTTTCAGGGTCGAAGTAGATCGGATTAGCAGCAAAAGAAGCTCCTGCCGAATGCTCGATCCCTTGATCCACTGGCAGAATGGAGAGATAGCCCGTATTTGCTAGACGTCCAGTACCATATAGCTGTCCCAGAGATCGCAAAACCTGTGGATTACGATCACTTTGTTGCCAAATCCTGTTTGTCCAATCAGGACCGGGTAGATGCAGGCGCTCTTTGCCAAATCGAGGATTTTCGAATTTGACCAACTCTTCGACCGGTTGGCCCCCTTGGCTTAAGATCGCATCTAATTGTGCCATAGAACGTCTCTCGGTAAATTTGAAAAATGAATATAAGAATTTGGTTTGTTTTCAACCAGAAAAACAAACCGTAGTTGTGAGGAAGAATCCAGTCAATTTCGGTAGAGATGTGTTTTTGCTAAGAATGTAACTGTAACTTCTAGGATTTGAATCTCGAGTCTGTTGGTGTAATCAAAAAACCCAATTTTTATCGAAAAAATAAAGAAATATTGATGATCTGATGAGGCTGTAACTTCTAGTAAAAAGTTACATAATGAGAGAGTGAAGTCGCGAGATACAACGGATTTTCGCAATAAAAAGAATTTAAATTATCTAAATTGCTAAGAATCAATCTGGGATCATTCCGGTGGCGATCAGTTGAGCAACGTGTGTGAGATCCTCTGGCACATCCACTCCAATGCTATCCACGGGAGATTCTACACAAAGGATCGAGTATCCATTTTCCAGAACCCGCAATTGTTCTAACTGCTCTTGTTGTTCAAGGGGAGTTGATGGCCAGTTGGCAAATTCCAGCAGGAAGTCACGACGGTAGAGGTAGACCCCAAAGTGCTTCCAGCAACCACGAAACACCTGATCTCGGGCATAGGGTACAGGTGATCGTGAGAAATAGAGAGCTTGATGATTTTGTGCCAGTACGGCCTTGACGACATGTGGATCTCGCCAGGTATTGGGATCATCACTGCGAAAAACGAGAGTTGCCATGGGGCAACTGCCATCTGCAAGTGCCCGCTGGATGAGTGTTTCTAAAACATCGGGTGCGATGGTTGGTTCATCTCCCTGGACGTTGAGCACCCACTCACAGGGCTGATTCTGAATCACCTCCACGATTCGATCTGTCCCTGTTGGGTGATCCGGCGAAGTCATGCAGGCTTGACCGCCGAAGGTCTGGACAGCGTTGATGATACGCTCATCATCGGTGGCTACGAGGACCTGACCTACTGAGGGAACTTGTTGAACTCGTTCGTACACATGCTGAATCATTGGCTTCCCATGCAGGTCAACCAGTGGTTTGCCAGGGAATCGTGAAGACTCATAACGAGCTGGGATGACTGCAAGAATTTTCATGGGAAGGTAATCAGGTAAACAGCTTCGTAGGCCCAACGTAGTCCAGCTTTCTGGAAGTTGGGAGATTCAGGGAGAATATCTTGTTTTTCCAGCAGCTCGATGTTGGTAGCGAAGGCAAACAACTCGAAGATCTCATTTTCTGGAACTGAATGTGGTGGACCACTGATTACACCGTCTTCATAAGCGAGCGTTACCAACAAAAGCTTTGTGTTGGGAGAAACCAGGCTACGGAGCAATGCTACATAATTTTTCCGTAGTTCATTAGGTAGGGCAATCAGGGAAGCCCGATCAAAGACCGCTCGAATCGATTGATCCTCCAGATGTTCGGAGCTTATTTGGAAGATATCGCCCTGTAGCAAGGTTAGGTTGCTGTGTTGGTAAGTTGCGAAGGGATCTCTTAGGGAGTGAGTCGGAGTGATTTGGTTTTCTTCAAAAAAAACCTTAACAGCCTGAGGAACTAACTCCACTCCGATGACCTGATGAAAGTGCTTTTGAAGCCAGATCAAGTCCTTTGATTTGCCACAGAGTGGGACAAGGATACAAGATGTCTCATTGGGGTGAGTGTCGGTTGCCAGGGCGTGTACATGGCGAATGAGCAGAGGATTGACTTCTGGAAGGTGGAAGCCTATTCGTCCCTCTTGCCAGCGAGCCCACCATTGCTGTTGTTCTTGTTGTAAATCCATCGGCTAGCTAATGAAAAATGTCATCTGCGGTGACTTTGAATCCTGAAACGGAGAGGGAAATTGAGTTAGAAGAGTTGTAGAAATAAAAAAAATCTGAATAAGTCAGATTTTTTTCTTGCAGTCCGGCCCCTTTTTGCATAGGTTTTTTGCACTCCCCATCGGCGGGAGCGCTTAGTCTGAGCCATCCCTTCAGCGTCAGAGTCATCTAAAATCTGTCGCATAATCCACCTGCCATCGGAGGCAGGCTAGTCTCAAGAGAACAGCAAGATGCTAACCAGTCTGTCATTAGACACGACACGCTTTGATCGACCCTGCACCCTCCCAACCGGTTTATTCTCGCCTAACGAATTCTCCGAAACCAAAGTTTCTTCCAGAATCGTTCAACACGGCGTTGCTAGCGGCATGGAGCCAGTAGCTCGAGTTTTTGCTGTGTTCTGACTCTAGATGTTGGGATCAGAGAGTTAGTTTGGTACTTCCTTTGGCAGGGCGGGGGCGTACCCAAATGTAGTACGGTTTTCAGGATGAGAACCGAGTAGTCATGGAGTGACGAAAATGCAGAGCAACCCGTTGCAATCGCAACAACAAGAGTGGTTGATTGGCCTGAACAACCGCCTGATCGACATGAATGAACGTCTGATCGAGCAGCGCGGCCAAGACCAACGAGAACGTGAACTGCTGTTGCAGATCGTTCAAAACAACGAGAGTCATCGTCCGGTTACTGTCCAGGAAACGGTTCCCAAGACGAAGGTTCGTTTGATGTCGGGTAAGGACTTTCAATCAGAGGAAGATCCGAAGCCTGCACTGTCCCAGTTGTTTTTGCGATCACAACCCCAAGCGGTGCCCCTGAGCCTGATGCTTCATCGGGAGTTGATGTCAGGCGCTGATTTTCGAAATGGACAGCCTGCTCCTCGGTTGTCCAGTCTATTCATGTGAAGCGTTACTGTCCTCAACGCAGTGGCCAAGACGTTCCATCCACATTGGGATCTTGCAGACGATAGAGGCGAATCAATTCGTTTGCATGATCCCTGCTCACCAGCCTTTCCACTAGATCCAACTGTTCTGTGATCAAAGCGTTGTCATACGGGCGCTTGCCTCGTTTGACAGTCTCCAGACTCAGTACCTTAGAGGCTTGCTGTACAATTAGGGCGGGAGATTTTGCGTCCATGCTGCCTGCGTAAAAATCAGTGAAGATGCCTAGCCATAGATAATGGGACCGTTGCCCACATTACGTTGGGCATATACCAATTCTATGCGACGTTTAAGCCATTCTCGGCATAGAGTCCGGGTTGCTGGAATGAGCAAAAATAACCCTGCAGCATCAGTCAAAAATCCAGGTGTGAGCAGGACAATCCCAGCGATGGCGATCAATAGAGCGTTGAGCAACTCTTCTCCTGGAACCACTCCCTGCTGAAAAGAATCTCGAATTCGTCCCAAGGTCTGTAGTCCTTGACTGCGAGCAAGACTAGCTCCTACAATTCCAGTTAAAATGACTAAACCGATGGAAGGCAGAATTCCAATCTGTCCCCCGATTGCGATCAGAATATAGATTTCACTGACAGGAATGATTGTAAAGGCCAGAAACAGTTTCCAGAGCATAGTTATAATCTAGAAGGTGGGTAAAATGGGATTGGTGCTAATATTGATGATATTTGTGTCGATGGTTACTTTGGGCATCATTGAACGGCGTATCTCGAGAAGACGTTTTGAAGCATCTCGCCAGCGACTCCAACAGTTGCAGAAAAACTCTGCTGATGATGCAGAGGAACCAATTCAACTCAGTCGGAACTCTTCTTAAGTTTCTCTCGAAGTGATTTGAGCTCCTGCAGAACAACCTTGTGTTGTGTTTTTTGCCGAGCCGGTTCTTCTGGACGATGGATTTGTTTCAACAAGGCAGCGATTGCTTTTGGACGTGATAAGTTGCGCTGATTAGCATATTGATCCAACTCCTGCAGCACCGACTCAGGCAGGCCCAGCAGGATCTTTCGCACTGGTTCAGTGTACTCCTTCTTGCGCCCAGCGCCCTCCCGAAATCCTCCCCGTGGCATAGTACCTCATCATTCTACTAAAGTTCTGTGATCTCCTGCCGATAACAAACTCGTGTTATCTGTGAGTGCTCGTCGCAATCTCTTGTATATGGGGATCTATGAAAACGCCCAAACGTTATCTGCTTCCGACCCAACGACTTTACATACGTCGGAAGTGCCGTCATCGATTGACGCCAATGGAAGTCGCCGTCCGCAGGGGCCTCTGACTTCTCTTTAAGGTGCTACGGGGTACAGGTTGTCAAGTATCCCGTTGCAACTCCCCTTCCGATTGCTTCCCACCAGTATATAGTATTTCAACAAGTTTTGTCCAAAATGTCTGCTTATTTCAAATTTGAGGGTGAACTGCGCCTTGCCCTGCGTGCTGAAATGCAAGGAGAGGAAGTTCGGCATATCAGTCAAGCCAGGCGCTTACGACCGGGAGATGACTTCCTGTTGCAGGACCGGCTTGGACAGAGATTTCGTGTGAAACTGCTAAACCAGAGAAGACAGCGATTAGAGTTTGAGGTTCTGGAAGCCGCGGTTGTGCCGGAACCATCGCCGTTATCGCTGGAGTTGTGGCTAGCTTTGCCTAAAGAGAAAGCTTTGGAGTTGATACTACAGAAGGGTGTTGAACTGGGGGTGAGTCGTGTGGTGCTCTTTCAAGGAAAATTTTCGAGCGGTCGTGCCGAAGTTCCTGCGATAAATGCTCAGCAGCGCTGGGAACGCATCATGAGCGAAGCTTGCAAGCAGTCGGGGCGTCAGTTTTCTCCAACCTGGACATGGTTTCAATCACTCGAAGCGGCACTGGGTCAGACAAACGCCACAGATCAGCATTGGATCTTTGCTCCTTTGCCAGATTCTTCAGATTGGCCGATCTCCAGAGAAGAAATGTTAGAACAAAAGCACACTCTTTGGATTGGCCCTGAGGGAGGATGGCACGCTTCTGAGCTTGCACTGGCGCATCAGGCAAAAGCCAGATCACTTACGCTAGGCCCGAGAGTTCTACGTACAGAAACGGCAGCCATATCTGCGATGACGATCTTTCAGCATCGATTTGGTGACCTGAATTGATATGTCAAGGAACAGGCACGTGCTGCAGTAGTTTTTGGAGAATTTGATCTGCCGTCCAGCCATCTGCCTCAGCTTCATAGCTCAGTAAAATGCGGTGACGCAGCACGTCTGCATAAATTTCCTGCACATCATCCGGACTGACAAAGTCTCTACCTTGTAACCAGGCCCGTGAGCGTGCACAGGCATCTAGAGCAATGGTTCCTCTCGGGCTGGCTCCTACCTGAAGTTTTGAAGCTAGTTCAGGTAAATATCGCTGTGGTTTACGGGTGGCCAGTATGAGTTCCACCAGATAACGCTCCAATTCTGGTGCAATATAGATTGAGAGTACTTCCTGTCGGGCTGCAAAGACTACTTCTTGAGGTAGGGGCGAATAGCCCTCATGTTGCCCGGAGAAGTTTTGATCTGTTTCCTGCCGAGCCAGTTGGAGAATTTGTAACTCGTCCTCAGCCTGAGGATAATCCACCAGTACCAGCATGAGGAAACGATCCAGTTGAGCCTCTGGGAGTGGATAGGTGCCTTCTTGTTCAAGAGGATTCTGAGTCGCCATGACCAAAAACAGCTCTGGCAGCGGATAGGTCTCCCGCCCTACGGTAACCTGTCGTTCACCCATCGCTTCTAACAAAGCAGATTGAACCTTGGCAGGAGCACGGTTGATCTCATCTGCTAAGACAAGGTTGTGGAAGACCGGTCCTTTTTGGAAATGGAAGCTCGCATCTTGAGGTCGATAAATTTCTGTACCAGTGATGTCGGCTGGTAGTAGATCAGGCGTGAACTGGATTCGATGGAAATCACATTCCAGTAAATCACCAACTGTTCGAATTGCTCGAGTTTTGGCGAGCCCGGGTGCTCCTTCAACTAAGAGGTGACCATTAGCAAGTAGGGCAATCAGGATGCGTTCAGTCAGCTGAGTTTGCCCAATAATCGCTTCGTTAAGGTGTTGCTGAAGTTTGGAGAATTGTTGCTGTAGCTGGCTCATGGCAACTGTTGAAGAGCAGTAATCGTGGTTGGTTGCTGTTGTGTGGGCATAAAAAAAGGTGGTCCGCCTTAGGACGAACCACCTTTCAGAGATGTTAGCCGGTTGACAGCATCGGAATGCTGTCGAGACGTCTGGGCATGAATTACATCATTCCGCCCATTCCGCCCATTCCGTCCATTCCACCCATTCCTCCTGGAGGTCCTGCAGGTGTCTCCTCTTTTGGAATTTCATGGATACCAGCTTCTGTGGTCAACAGTAATCCTGCCACAGATGCTGCGTTCTCCAGGGCCGTGCGGACGACCTTGGTGGGGTCAATGATACCGCTCTCAATCATGTTGACATAGCTGCCTTCGGCTGCATTGAAACCATAGTTGACATCACTATTGCCTTTGACTTTGTCAATGATCAGCGCACCTTCTAGGCCTGCGTTGCTAACGATCTGACGCAGTGGTGCTTCGATAGCTCGCAAGATGATTGCGGCGCCAACTTTTTGGTCTTCGTTAGCTTCGCCATTGATTACTGCTTGGACAGCATCAATACAGCGGGCTAGGGCGACACCACCACCAGGAACGATACCTTCTTCGACGGCAGCGCGGGTTGCGTGCAGTGCGTCTTCGACTCGCGCCTTCTTCTCCTTCATCTCGATTTCGGTAGCAGCACCGACGTTGATGACTGCAACACCACCAGCCAATTTGGCCAAGCGCTCTTGCAGCTTCTCACGATCGTAATCTGAGGTAGTCTCTTCGATCTGTGCGCGAATCTGGTTGATGCGTCCCTTGATGTTCTCCTTGTCACCGGCTCCATCTACGATGGTGGTGTTGTCCTTGTCAATGACGATGGACTTGGCTTGACCAAGGTTGTGCAGTGTGAGGTCTTCCAACTTCATACCCATATCTTCAGAAACAACTTGGCCTCCGGTCAAGATGGCAATGTCTTCCAACATGGCCTTGCGGCGATCGCCAAAGCCAGGAGCCTTGACGGCAGCACACTTCAGTGTTCCACGAATCTTGTTGACAACCAAGGTAGCGAGTGCTTCACCTTCTACGTCTTCAGCGATGATCATGAAAGGCTTGCCAGTCTTAGCGATTTGCTCCAGCACGGGCAGCATGTCTTTCATGTTGCTGACTTTTTTCTCTACCAAGATCACGTAAGGATCTTCGAGGACAACTTCCATGCGCTCGGAGTCAGTCACGAAGTAGGGAGAGAGGTAGCCACGATCAAACTGCATACCTTCAACCACGTCTAGGCTGGTTTCTGCACTCTTGGCTTCTTCAATGGTGATGACACCGTCCTTACCAACTTTCTCCATCGCTTCTGCGATGATATCACCAATGGTTTCATCACTGTTGGCAGAGATGGTTCCAACCTGAGAAATCTCTTTGGAACTGGAAACAGACTTAGAGATTTCATGTAGGCGTGAAGTAGCAGCAGCGACCGCTTTGTCGATACCACGTTTTAGATCCATTGGGTTGGCACCAGC
>WTIF01000257.1 GCA_011522845.1 Deltaproteobacteria bacterium | reverse complement strand
AAAAGCGATTGTGGCCAGTTGTGGCTATAGCTCAGTTTTAAGTTGAGAGACTATACAAAAAAAATTCAAGTATGGGCCTTGCATCCGAATTAGAAGGTAATGACATCTGAAAATATTGAAGCGATTCACTCGAGACAGAGATGGATGAATGGCAGTAGGAAAATTAACAGGACCGAAGAAAGCAGCGATCCTTCTCCTAGCACTAGGTGAAGAGGGAGCAGCAGAGGTGATGAAAAACCTGGAAGAAGCAGAGATTCAGCAAGTCGGTTACTACATGACCCGCTTCAACGATATTTCTTCTGAAGAATTGGACCAAGTTCTCGAGGAGTTCTATCGACAGTCTGTCATGAGTGATGGAGGTGGTGATTTGATGGCTTCACCTGACTTCATCAAAAATGCTCTTGCTGCAGCCCTTGGACCTGAAAAAGCCAAGGAACTCAATGCTGCTATGAGTTCCCAGACAGATGACATGGGCTTGGATGCGCTCAGATACATCGATCCGATAATGATTGCCAACTATATCCGTACGGAACATCCACAGACCATCGCACTAATTATCTCCTATCTTACTGATATTGATCAGGCGGCTACCGTTTTGAGATCACTTCCTGAAAATTTACAGGCTGATGTCGTTTATCGTATTGCTTCCTTGGACAGTATCCCTCCGGGGGTCGTCAACGAACTCAATGAGGTTTTGACGGATGAGATGAAGCAAGCCGGTAGTATGGTTACCAAAGTGGGGGGCGTGGCTCCGGTAGCCGAGATCTTAAATGCGATTGATAAAGCTTCGGAAACAAGAATTCTCTCGACGATTGAAGAGTCGAACCCAGATTTGGCAGAACAGATTCGAGAATTGATGTTCACCTTCGAAGACTTGACCCTGATTGATAGTAAGCAGATGCAGACGGTTCTAAAGGATGTGGATAAGGCCGATCTAGCAATGGCTCTCAAAACTGCTAGCGATGCAGTGAAGGAACTGATTCTGAGTTCAATGTCGACGAGAGCTGCTGAGATGTTGAACGATGATCTTGAAAATATGGGTCCTGTCAAGGTGGCAGATGTGGAAGGTGCTCAGCAGAAAATCATAAAAGTCGTCAAAAAGCTGGAAGAAGAGGGCAAACTGATTATGGCTGGGGCTGGTGACGACGTAGTTTGAGTTTTGATCCTCAATTAAGGGCCAATCAAGATGGCCCTTTCACTCTGAAATATTTCAATCCATTAAACATCCACCCAAGCACTGCCTCCTTTTGCGGATTCAACCATCGCTTGGACAATCTCAATTGAATGGCAACCATCTTCAACATTCGGATACCAACATGCCATTTCGTCCGGACGATTCCCTTCATTTATTGCACTGATTACATCTCCTAAATCCCGGTAAAGATTCGCAAAGGCCATCACCATCCCTTCAGGATGGCCCACCGTGATTCGATTGGCTCGCTCAGCGGCTTCAGATAGATAATTTCCACCACGCTCCAAAATTTGTGTGGGCTGATTGAGTGGAGTCCAGAACAATTGATTGGGTTGCTCCTGGGTCCAGCGGAGTCCACCCACTTCCCCAAAAACTTGAAGAGTTAAGCCATGGGTTCTGCCAATTGCCAGACCACTGGTCCACAAACGTCCAATGGTACCTTGGTTCATTCTAAAGGCTGAAAGGTTGTCATCTTCCAGTTGTCGGCTTTTTATCCCATGGCCAAAATCACTTGAGACCGATGTGACCTTTTGCCCTGTCACAAAGCAAGCCATATGTAGTGCATGAATCCCACAATCCACTGTAACTGCAGCCATTCCAGCTTGGGTGGGATCAAATCTCCAACGAACTCTCGGATTCTCAGCATCCTTGGCATCAGCCATAAATCCGCCCGCAAACTCAGCAACGACAACCCGTATCGCTCCCAAATCGCCATTTTCCACCATAGATCGCATTTGGCGCACCATTGGGTACCCAGTGTATCCATAGTTGACTGCGCAAATCTGGCCGGTCTTTTTGGATACTGCTACCAAATCCTTCGCCTCCTCAACGGTCATCGTCATTGGTTTTTCACAAAGGACATGGAAACCCGCTTCCATGAACGCTTTCGATATCTGATGATGGGTAGCATTTGGAGTTGCAACCGTTACTAGTTGTACGCGGTCCTCTCTATTTTTCTCTTTTTCCAACATTTCCTGCCAGTCACCGTAACATCTTTCTTGATCAAGTCCCTGCGCGATGCCAAATGCAACAGCCTTCTGCGGATCAATATCCATAGCACCAGCAAGGAATTGAAATTTTCCATCCATCACAGAACCAGCCCGATGGGCGAAGCCGATTTGGCTACCTTCTCCACCACCAACCAACCCCCAGCCTAACTTTTTCAATTTTAACCCTCCGAATATGTGAATGAAATAACTCTCTAGATTACGAAATTAGCCACACTTCAGTTAAAGAAGGAATTTTTGAGAACTCCAAAAGTCTGATGATCAGAATTTCAACTGTACCATGCTCAACTTTAGGATATTTTCAATCAAGACAAAGAAATGTCTTTGTGATGCGTTTGCTATGATTCTAAGCTTTGCTTACCGATTAATTCATGCTTTCAAAGAGAAATTTAGATGCCAGCTTATGTCTTATCGATGATGACGATTCATGATCCAGAAACTTACAGAAAATATACAGATCGTACTCCGCCAGTGGTCAAAAAATATGGTGGTAAGTTTTTAACACGAGGAGAGCCAGTTACTTGCTTAGAAGGAGAGGAATATTCAGGAAGGCTCGTAATTCTTGAGTTTCCAAGCAAAGAAAAAGTAGAAGCTTGGTTTGCAGATCCTGCCTACCAGGAAGCGGTTACTTTCCGGCAGGCAGCTTCAGTCATGCACCACTTACTCGTTCAGGAGGGTGGCGAAAATACAGCGGATCCTGACCCAAAACTTTAAATCGATTTTTAGTGAACACACCATTTGGGCTTTGTTTGGAAATCTGTAGCCTGGATCATAGAACCTTTGATTGTAAATAACTGACCCAGATCTACACCGTCCAAACTGATTTTTGCAGAGAATTTTACATCGCTCAATTCCGATTGCGATCCCCCATTAGTAGATTTTTGCAGGGTAGTTCTCAAAATTCGGAGTGCCGATCTGAGGAGAGAATTTTGGTTGTGACAGGTGTCTTGAATTTCTTTCAAAACCTCCTTCACATCAATTTGGTGGTTTTTTGCTATATTGCTTTCTTTTGAAAAGCTGACCCTTTCAGCTGCAAAATTGTTGAGAGGAAAGAG